>NZ_JBFUKG010000013.1:0-148122 GCF_056400945.1 Polaromonas sp. P4_H1
CACCAGACAGGACCAGACCATCGTCTGGCGCTGGGACACGGCCGAAGCGTTTGGCGGCACGGCGCCGAACCAGAACCCCAGTGGGCTGGGCGCCTTCACCTTCAACCAGAGGTTCCCGGGGCAGGTGTTTGACGCGGAGACCGGGCTGTTCCAGAATTGGAATCGGGAGTACAACGCCCGATTGGGGCGGTATATTCAGTCTGATCCCATCGGACTCCAAGGGGGCATCAATACCTTTGCCTATGTGGGAGGAAGTCCACTCAGATACTCGGATCCAAAGGGCTTGTTGCTGGCACAAACGCTCCCAGTCGGGGCACTTGGTTTAGCCTTCTGCCAAGCTGATCCGAACTGCCGCCAGAAGTTGCAACAACTGGCTCAGCAGTGTGTGGATGCCGTTGATGCAATCAAAAATAGAATCAAAGACTGGATGCGTAATGAGGGGGCAACCACGCCAGTTCCTCCCGTTCCAAGTGATCTTGTTGGCGATCAAAGTAGTGATAACGCAGGTTTAACCAAGAATGGAAAGCGGCATACAAGTGGCCCTTTGACACCTGAGAATGGTGGGACGGGCGATGCCTCTAAGGATTTTGAGCATCTGACGGGGGGTAACAGTCAACCAGCAGGAGGCACTTACCCTCCTGGCACGTCGGTTGGTCCGAATGGAGTCGTACTGCGACCAGGTCAAAAAGGGAGTGGTCCAAGAATTGATATCCCGGGTAATGGGAATAAGCCTCCAGAGACCCTTCACTATTAAATCAGAGGTAAAAAATGGCGCTGCACCTTAAATTCGATCTCGAGGGTATTGACTCGGTTCAAAGCATGATTTTTCGAGGCATAGCTGGCTATGCCTTGGATTCACTTGTGCCGCATGGTATGTCAACTATTTGGTTGTTTCTTGGCGATGGCGCAATACTAAAAATCAACACAAGAATGACAGACACGGTCGGTTGGAATGAAGTTGGAACACTTGTCTTTCGACCTGTAGTTGAAGGCGATGATGTACCACGAATGATGCCACTGCCGCAAGGATGGCGAAATGTAGTGACAGTCGAAAAACTACTAGTTACCGATGATGATTTTTCGGCCGAAAGTGGTTTGCAGATTACCAATGATTTAGGTGAAGTACTCACCATTGTTTGTTCTGAAAATGTTTACCAAATTGAAATTGCGGCGCCTTTCTTTGTCGGTAGGTTCTTGCCTGAATATGAGTTGACTCATTACAAGCGTGTTCCGATATAAGGGTGGCAGTGGGTGCAGATTCCAATTTCGGGCGACCGGCAACGCCGCCGGCGCCTTGTGGCCAGGATCCTACGGTTAACCTTTGTTGGGTCAGTAAAAGTGTGGGCGTACCGCCGCATCTTAGGTCGCCTTTGGAAGCTGTCCACGAGTTATGAAGGCTGTGGCTGGGCGTTGAGGCGCACCCTTGCGATAAGTACCTGTTTTAGCAAGTGGAGAAATGGAGCCCGCAATGCCCGGCGCAGGGCAGGGGGCTGTTTAAGCCGCGGCGCAGGGCCTGGCGCCCGAAGGAGCTAGAGGATGGCAATGCCGTTATCTGCAGTTTTCGATTGTTGATCGGGCTAGTAGCGACACGGTCTTCGCACTGTCCCTTGGAGCACCATCTGCGGATGTCTGCTCTTAAAAGTGAGTGACCGCTACAGATCGACAAACCTCGGACGGCCAGACGCGTGGTGCTGCGTACCCGCTGAAGACTGACTGCGGCTCTTCAACTATCCAATCCGCTTGCTCAATACCGGTCACTCAGGGTTACAAGTAGACCGTCTGCAATGTTGTGATGAATTCACAATCCGCTTCACCCGCTGTCGGCCAGGAGCGGACGTCGGCAACAGGCTGCTTTCGGAAAGGCTACCTGCGTACGCGTCTCGTATGAGTCACGCGCGTCAGAAGCATCGGAGCGCCTGGTAGGTTCGTCGGATGTGTGGGTTAAGCCATGAGGGGTGCAAAGGTGCCGAGGTACGGCTTGATGGCGGCAACGACAGCGATGCGCGCATCAGTTCGCGCAAGGCGAACCACGAGTTCGACGAGCTCTCCTGCCTTCAGCCCCAATGCGTTTCCGATCTGATTCGGCAGAGACTTGCGGTTGTAGAGGCGCAGCAATCCTCGGTAGTCTGCCGCATTGATCACCGTCTGAAATTCCCCGTCGAACTGAGCGTACAGGGCGGGAATGTTGATGTCCTGGGTGAGTTGTTGCAAAGCGGTGGAGAGGGCGGGCACTCCACGGGCCGATGCATCGAAGCAATTGAGTTTGAACTTTACCTCCGCGATGACCCGCAAAGAGACCTGGGTGTCAAGTTCGGTTTTCAACTGCTTGAAGACCTGGGTGACGGCCTGATTGAAATCGGCTGCGGTGTCGCGAGCCAAGCGGGCGCTGACGAGTGCCAGAACCTCCTGTGTGCAGAAGAGGTTCTCGACCTCCGCAACGTCCAACGTGTAGATGTTGTCCGTCTGCAGCGCTGCGATTTCTGGCGCCGTGCGCCGGTCACGATCGATGAGGCCGTAGACCTGCAGGTGGTGGAGCTGAGTATTCGAACGCAAAGCTCGAACAGCTTGGATGACCTGGTCGCAGCTGCCGCGAGGGATGACCAAGAATCCTGTGAGTATCTCGCGGTAGAGCGAGACGTCGTGACTGCCGTTCGCACCCTCGACGAAGACAACAGGCTTCCGACTGCCGAGCACTTCAATCAAGAGGTCATCCGGGAGGTCGTCCTTGTCCTCGATGAGCTCCCAGTCCCAAGATGTTCCATCGAAAGACTTGAGCCAGACGCGCTGTGCGCCTTCTTGGGCCACGGCAAAGTCGACATCGTGAGTGAGGTACACGAACAGGCAATCGGGGCGAAGTCTCTCAATCTCGGCCCACAGAGGGGCTTGCACTGACTTGTGTAGGTGCAACTCGGGCTCGTCGATGACGACGATGCCGTCCTTGGGTGCGGCAAGACACTGTCCGATGAGATAGAAGATGACGCGTTCGCCATCGCTCATTTCAGACGAGTTGTAAATTTTGCTTGCGTCACCGCGAACTTGGGTCTGGATTCGTAACCCGCCGATCACGAGTTCGCGGTGAGGAAGAATCCGCTCCCATGCTTGCTTCACCTTGTCCATTCTAGTCAGTGGCGGCTCGAGCTTGCCGACTGATTGGCGCTGGGCGACTTTGAATTTGGCGTTTTCCTCCGTCTCGTCCGAGAACAGAAAAACCATCAGCTTCGCGAAGTCGTTTAGGGAAAACGTGGCAGGCTTGTTCTGCCACCGGTGGACCTTGTTGTTTCCCGCCTCTACATAGCCAAAGACCAAGTCCTGCTCCGCCAGATCGATAGACGTCGGTGTCGTTGTATCAGGCATAGACAGCGATTTCTGCGCGGAGATTCTGAACACGCGGGCTTGGTCAGGCGAGTTCATGTCTAGCCAGGTTCCAAGGCGAGTTTTGCCTGAGCCATTGGCGCCAACAAAAAGCAGATTCCGATCGGTTGTAATTTTCTGATCGGCTGCGCCGCGGCGCGGAAGCGTAATGGATCGCGTGATTGGAATGGTTGACATCGAATGTGCCGCGTTTAGGTTGATCGTCTAGAGCCGGCCAGCGCGAAGAGACCGCGGTGCGGTTCGCCGTTCGCGACACAATGCCTTCCTCGAGCGTAACCTATGCCCAGGGAGAATGGCCCCGAGCCTTCCGATGGCTAGGCCTCAACCGGCTCGGGTAGCGCAATTAGCGGCTACTTTCGAGCAGCATGTTTCCTGAGGCAAGGGACTGCAATGGGCCCTGAGCTGACATGTCGCTTTCCCGAAAGCAGTCGCTCTCAGACGTCCGGAAGCAATTGGCCAACGCACCAATTCCTCAGTGAATGGACGAATGCTGTACGTGTCACAGCAACCCTGGGGTTGACGGCGTTGCTTCAGCTCTCCGGCGATTGCAAGCTCGTGGTGATGCCATAAAGCGAAAGCAGGCCAAGCATATGCCCAATCGCAACGCCCGGCTCTCCGGACTCGATGCGGGCAATTGTCTGAACGTGAACGCCTAGGCGGGTCGCCGCAGCGGCTTGCCCATCGCCTGCAGCCATGCGGGCGCGTTTCGCCGCGGCACCCATGTCCTTGATGGCCTGCACTGCATCGCTACCAATGTCCGAAGATATTCGCTTGCCTTGAGTCATTCTTGGATTGTCTCCGCAAAGTGACTTGTGGAGCGCACACATTCGATAGCGCCGGGCTCATCGTTTCCATCGCGAATGGGTCGTGGTCGTAGGGACGAAAGACTGCTTTTGACCCGCAAACCGTCATTTGCTGATTATCGACAATGTTCGATTATCAATAGTTAGCACTATTGGCGGCAATTACTGCCGGTCGAGACAGTGACGAATAAAAAGGCTTGGCGGGACCTCCTCGTAACTCTGGAAGTGCTTCGTCAGTACCTCTAGCTACTGTCATCGGAGGCACCCTCTGCCGATCAAGGCACGTAGTAAATTTTCGAGAGCAAGTCCTGGATGACGGGTAGCTTGAGTTCGCTCTTGCGCTCCAGAAGGAACCGAAGGAATTCGTCGTCCTGCGGTTTGGGAAAATAGTACGAAGGCTGCAAGTCAAACTTCCACGCCTCGTGCCCTACCAGTTTCAACGCGACATAAATCCGTTGGGCAGCGTTGTTGGGCGCATGCCCCCAGCCCGTGGAAAAGAACATAGCTGATTGCGCGGCTGGCCGGGTGCACAAAAGGCGTTCAGGCGCCAGCTTCTCATCTTCAAAAAGATCATGGGCGGTGAAGCCACCGAGGCCATAGATGATGGGCGACGCAGCGGAAGTCGCGCGCGTGACCGTGGTGACTCCCTCGACACTCGTCTTAAAGGTGTGTAGAGCAAAAAACAAGGCTACATCGATGTCGTGCGTGACGTCCAAGCCTACGCTAGGAAGGCCGTAGTGCTGCGCGGTCGCAAAGCCCCGCATCCGATAGCGATAGGAATTGACAAAGTTCAGTAGCTCCCGCTGCATCCCCCGTTCTCCCGCTCGCTCGTGAACATACAGATCCAGTAATGCGGACCATGCACCGAAGCTGGCCGGGAAGTACAAGTTACTTCGCGCCGCCGAAGGCAACAATGAGGGCTCATCGACGTCCTCTTCCGCTCCATACAGCCGGAGCAGTTCATCCTTCGTGCGCCCCGCTTTCTCTGTCGTGTAGTGGCTGGACTGCCCGCGCCATACACCACTGAAGTTTGGGTCACCTGATTTCACTCTCCCCGCGATGGTCCGAACTTCCTCAATGGAACTGACCTCAATAACAGGCACTCGGCGGAACGGTACTCGTAAGAATGCTCCATTGGCCAGCTCGTCCAGGGGGCCAACAGGCAGATCGTTCGTGCGCCCGTAGACAGCAGCGCCGTGGGCTGGAGTCCAGCTCCAACAGTTTCCGTAAAGTGGATCTACGTACCCCGGTGTTCCCGCGCTCTTGTTGACTTGTCCGATATCACAGGCAGGGGAGACTCGATCTGCAATCGGATTGACGTTATGCAAGTGGGCAAAGAGCTGACTAACGGAGCGCATCGAGCATCCTCTGGCTAGCTTGAATTGCGACTTTCACTATGGCCGGGTCTACTGGAGGGAGCGTTTGAACATTGACGGCCCGGTAAGCGTTGTCGATGTTGGCCTGGCCCGGCGATGCAAATCGTGTTCCAACCTCCAAGCCCAGTGCATAGAAACACGCTGCTTCAATAAAGCTGGGCAGGAAAGCGTCGGCATAGGGTCTATGAAAAATCGTGGGGCGTCCCCCCGTTTTCTCTTCAGCAAGGGCAACCATGTCGCGCAAAGACTTGGCGTATTCGTACTTATCCAAATAGAGACCCATGAGGCAGTTCAAGGGCGCTCGTATAAGCTCAATCGCGGCGGGCTGGTCCTGGATGATGAATGCCCGCTTGTCGTGCATTTCGGGCTTCCTGCCTACCTGAACGGTGGGCCTGAAACGCAGAGACTGCAAGGCAGTTCCAGTTGCCTCAGTGATCAGTGGATCCAGGGCGCGACAAACGGCAACCTTCTGAGAAGGCACCACGTATCCATCCATCAAGTACCCAAGCAGGATTGCGAAGATCTGCTCGAATGCAGGCTCTGCATGTTCAAGAGGCATCAGCAGCAGGCTCTCGGGTTGGTCGCCCGGAACGGTTCGCCCCTCAAGGATACGCGACGCGACCATGATGTCAGATACGGACGTCCAGGCAGAGAGCTCGCCCAATATCTCGGCGCTCCTAGCTAGTGGAAAAAGCTCCTCGCTCATAGCACTCCCTACCGCTTGTTCGCAGTCACTTGGAAAACTCTGGTTCTGTGTGCAGATTTTACTTGCAGGCCCAGCCACACAACGTCGATCAGTCTTGAGCCGACGGTCGCAACCGCAAGGCGAACGTCAGCTCATGGCCGAATCAGGCAGTTCGAGCTGGCGAACTCACCGTCCGCTGTCGCTAGCGTAGCCGCCGGCCGCTGGCCGCGTGCCGCGTGCCAGCAAGGAAGGGCGTGCGCCAGGATGGCCTGTTAGTGCCAACAACTAAAAGCGTGCAGGCAATTTGCTACATTTTTAATTGCATCTTGCGCCCGATAGATAAGGGCTAGAGCCAATTCTTGTTCTTAAACGACCCCGATAGCACAACTGTGTTGCCTAACGCGCCGCGCCAAACACCTGCACCCAGTAAATGCCCGCGCTGCTTCTGTTGTTCACCGCAAAGGCGGCACCCATTTCGGTATAAGTCGGCGACATGATGTTGGCGCAGTGGCCGGGGCTGTTGAGCCAGCCCTGCACGGCCGCGTCGGCCCGCATCTGGCCTGCGGCGATGTTCTCGCCGATGGCGCGCCATGGGTAGCCGGCGCGGCTGGCGCGGCCGTCCAAGTGGCTGCCGTCGCGGCCGGTGTGGCTGAAGTAGCTGTAGCGCGCCATGTCTGCGGCGTGGGCATCGGCCACGCCGTGCAGTGTGGTGCTGAGCCGCAGTGGGCGGGCCGACGCGAAGGAATCGTTGCCGCAGCGGCGGGGCTTGGCGCGCGCCTCGTTCACCAGGGCAAGCACCCGCGCCTGCACGCCGCCGGCCCGCGCCGTGCTGGGCGGCAAGAACGGAGCGGCCAGCACGATCCAGGTTTGCGTGCCGCGCTGGTGAAAGCCGGCCTCGGCCAGTTCGCCCTGGGTGACCGTGCTGCAGGAATGGCCCACCGCGCCCTGCGTCAGCGCGGCGGCCCCGCTATAACCCTGCAGCGTGATCTGCGCCGCCCGCACGGCGCGGTAGTCGGCTGCTTGCAGCGGGTCACCGAGCTTGCTGCCGCCCGCGATGAGCGCAGCGGCGCCCGACAGGCGGGTGTTTTCGCGCAGTGGGGCGGCTGGGCCGGGGCGCCCTTCGCAGCCTTGCTGCCGCGCCGCGTTCACTGCGCGCAGTAGTGACAGGTGTGGTGGCTGGTGGTCGGGCGCGCTCGCCTGTGCCTGTGCCGGCCCGGTGGCGGCCAGCATGGCCAACGCCAGACACCCCGCGGCGCTCCGCCACGCGCCGTGAGGTTTCATCACCGTGCCGAGAAATTTCATTGGGCCATGATAACGACGCACTGTTGCCGAACTCAGATGCTCCTGTTTTGATAGCTATCTGCGCCTATAGCTATTGGGTTAGAGGTCGCTTTTTCAAAGAAAATGACCGGATGGTTGCCCTAGGGCGGCTTGGGTCTTCTAGAATGGCGCCCCTGCCATTGCCTATCTGCTTGCCACCCCATGAACATCACGGTTAACGAAGAACTGCTTGCCTATATTGATCCGCTGACGCCCGAAGAACACGGCGCCCTGGAGCGTAGCCTCTTGACCGAGGGCTGCCGCGACGCCCTGGTGCTGTGGGGCGAGGTGCTGGTGGACGGGCATAACCGCTATGGCATTTGCAGCAAGCACGGCATCCCCTTCAATACCGTGCAAAACAGCCGGTTCAAGTCCATCGACGACGTCCACCTGTGGATGATTGACCAGCACCTGGGGCGCCGCAGCGTGTCTGATTTTCAGCGCGGCGTGCTGGCCCTGCGCAAGAAGGACATTCTGGCCTCGCGCGTGCAGCCAGCGTCTGGCGAGCCGCCAGTTTCGGGGCCCCTGACGCCCGAACCCATGATCACCCGGGACGCCATCGCCAAGGCGGCGCGCATCAGCAGCAACACCATCAGTCAGATTCAAAAGATCCAGAAGTCGGCAACGCCCGAACTGGTGGCGGCCGTGAAGTCGGGCACGATTTCCATCAACGCGGCGGCCACCGTGGCCTCGCTGCCCGTTGAAGAGCAAGTGGCCGCGGTGGCCGGTGGCAAGAAAGAGCTGCAGCAGGCCGCCCGGCAGGTGCGTGAAACCAAGGGCGTGGCGCGCGCAGAGCCCGAATCGCCTGAGGCTGTGATTGCCCGGCTCAAGCAAACCATCGCGGAGCTCAGCGCGGAGAATGCGGCGCTCAAAGCGAAGTTGGCCGAGCTGACTTCCTGATTGCGCCGGGGCTGAAATCCTGGGGGCCTGAACGCTGGTGTGGCTTCACCAGTACATTTCCAGGTTAAAAGGATGGGTGGCTGAAGGTTCAGCATGAGGCTGGCCGCAATGCCCATTAAGGTCGTCATGATCGGCCACCAACACTACGGCTATCGCCAAGGTACGGCGGCTGAATCTGAAAAACGGCAATAGCACAGGTCGTGCGAATAGGCCGTGGGCAATGTGGTTTCCCCTGTGTGTCTGCAAAGGCCGACAAAGTTGCCTGTCAATGATGGACAGTGTTAGGCAACATCCGGCCAACTCCGGTCATCCGAGCGTTTGCATCAAGGGGCAGGTCAAGAATGGAAGGAGTCATTCGATGACGGCGCCTGCTTGACGGCACACGCCCCTCAGCCGTCGGTTGTGGTCGGTGCAAGCGGTCATTCGTGAGCGTGTCAGACCGACCCGCAGCGGGCCGTCCAGGGTCATGCTTGACCGCTATGCGCGGCACTCACGTGGACTGCCGCCGCTTGGCGATTTCCTGGCCACCCTAGTTGATTCGTCAGCTCGGGCACGTGCATCAAGGGCGAATGCCCGCACTTCAACCGGGCCCGTCTCGTTGTTGATCACACCAGCGGCTGTCGCACGCACATGGTCCATCACGCGCGCGAAGGTCCACACCTCACCGTCTTTTCTCCATTTCTTTTCGGTGTGCAAGGAGACCACGAGGATGCCATGTCGTCGCTTCTTCGTGCGGAGGTAGTCTCGCGCGAGCTGCCCGCTGAGCGTTCCTTCGAGTTCGTTGATGGTCCATCCCTTGTTCCCATTCTTCACCTCAATCGCCAGCTCAACGTTCGCCGATGTTGAAGAGACAACGATGTCGGGCTCATTTTTCTTCGCAACTTTCGGTTCTCTGTGCACGTGGAAACGACCCCGTGATCGCTCGTTGAGCCGCTCAGTTAGCCAGTTTTGCACCTGGTCTTCGTCCTGTGCAAGCTCAAGCACAGATCGGCTGCTTGCATCGGCTTGGTCGAACGACCCCGCGATGTCCGAGAGTACGGCCATGACCACTCGCAGCAGGTCTGCGCCAGTTTTTACCGGGCCGGTGCCAGCCTTCTCAAACGCGACGACTTCCGACTCGGCCCACGCAACCAAGTCTCCATCTGATTCGGCCTTGGCGTGGGCGAGCTCCCGCATCCGCAGGCTGCTCCCCATAAAGGTTGGATCCGCCGCAAGCTCTTGCAGTGCGTGGAACGCATAGGCTCCCGAGCGTGAGAGTAAAGCGTTCAGAACGACGCGGCGGGCGTCTTCCGCCGTGTCGCGTGCCGTCCGCGTATCGTCGTTCTCTGGGTCTCGGTCCACTTGTGGTGGGACGCTGCTGTAGAGCAGCTTCACCAGCGCCAGAAGTGCTGGAACGGACATCTCGGTTAGCGCGGTGGAACCATCGCGATGGCCATGTCCAAAGAGATCTCCCAGCCATTCCTGTGTACGGGCATGCCACGCAGCTTCATCTTCCGTGTCCCCTCGCGTCATCAACGCAAGCAGCTGCTGTACTGCATCGTCTGGCACTAGGAGCAGGCGTAAGGCAAGGTACTTCCGCGCGCGCTTTTGTTCGGCGGCGTCTAAGTGCTCCTGCAGCCTCCGTTCGACAAGATGCTGCAAGGGTTTCGACGGCAGATCGGCGCGGCTTACCGTCAAGAGTTGCAACACTCGGTCCAAGGTGGCTTCATCGGCAGGCTCAGCCTTTCGTAGAAGCTGGAAGACGCGCGCAGCCACTACGGGTCGCGCGACAGTTTGGCCGTACGCGCTGCGGCTCAATAAGTCGGTGCGCGCGCCTTCCGAGGCGTATTCGACAGCTGCCGACCGTTGAACGACTTCGATTGCCTCAGTCGGTCGGGTTTCAACCAACTGTTGGAACCAATCGGCGCTGCTGTCGCCGACGAAGCACGCGTGCTTGGTTGCCAGCCGAACTTCATCTGCCGTGAGCATCTTCGTCCAGGTGGGGTCCTCCGCGCTTTCGATGGCAAGGCCGTGAAGTGCCAGGATGCTGATGTGTTTCGTCGTGTAGCTCCCGTTCCCGTGGTAGGCAGGCCTCTCCGCCTTGATATGCCGCCACGCCAATCGCATCCCGTTGCTGTAGCGTTCCGCCACGGCTTGACCGAAAACAGGTTTCAGCGCGCGCCAGGATCTCGCGCTCTCGGACGCCTCCTCCCTACCGACCTTCGCTTTGATCCAACTGGTCAAGTGGTGCAGACGGAAGAGGCCCGCCTTCCAGCTTATGAGGTTCGCCGGGTTGTCGAGGATTTCCGGATTTGCGCTTAGTTCATCGCGGAAGTCCTTCCAGGATTGCTTCGCAACGGTCTCCTGCTCTTTGCGCTTGCGCTTGTCCTCTTCACGCTGAGCGGCATGCGGATCCTCCGGAAGTGGCGCTTCTATCTGCTTGAGATCCTCTTGGAGGATCGGCTTGGCGGCTGCCAGAGATTCGACCCGGTGTCGCTGGTCGGTGAGCATTCCGGCGCTGGCGAGGGCGCTATAGACGCCACTGAATGCCACTCGCCGCTCGTTTTCCTCAAGGCGGCCGTTCGCATCCTCAAGAAGCCAGTCGATATCGCCCGCCCCAACGTCCCAGAGCCGCCGACCTGAAAACGGCCCGATCTGCCAAACGCGGATTGGCGGGTTCTCACGCGGCCCTCCCATCCACCCGACCTGGGCGTCCGACCACATCAGGGCTCGATTCAACTTCGGGTCGATCTGAACTCGCTTGGAGATCGATGCAAGCACCGCTTCCCCGTCGTGATCGTCGGTTGCACGCTCAACTGCCATGAGCAGACGTACCAAGCCCGGCTCAACATCGCCGAGTCTCCGCGCGTCGAGCTCCAGTTGCGCGACCGCGGCAAGGCCCTTACCGAGTTCTGCATGACGCTTCGAGATCGCCTCCAGGTTGTCATCTTGCGGCGGTCGCAGGCAAAGCTCTGCCAAACCAAAAGCAAGCTGCCGCGCGGAAGCTCGGTCCGGTGCCGCTCGGAACAACGCGGCGAGGTGTGATGCAAAACCTTCTACCTGGAAACGTTGCGCCGGGTTCGATCTGTCGATGACATCGAGAAGGTCGCCGGTGGTGAGGTAGTTCGGATACAGCACAAGAGCGAATTCGGGCGCCAACCGTGCATTCAGTTTGTCTGGCGCTGAGCGAACGTCGCGTGCAAGGCGCTCCAAGCCAATTCCGTCAGCGCAGGCTTGCAGCGCCTGCGCCGCGACCATGCGGGAGTATTGATTCTCAGCTTGGTCGAGGGCGATGCTGCGAGCCAGATCGACGCAAGCTGGTACCGGTGCCTCCCCGATAAAGCGCAGCAGCTGCAAGCGAAAGTCATGCCGGTCGTTGGCATTCCACGCCTGACGAATCGCACCAGCCAGGTCGGGATCCGAAAACAGCCAGACGGCCCGATAGTCGATCATTTCGGGGTTGAGCTCGCCCTTTGCATCCAACGCGGCATATACCTGTAGTAGCTTTTCGCGAGCAGGGATCGGAAGTGATTTCGGGTCGCCGTGAGCTATGAGCGACACCGGTTCCCTGCGAGTGATCTCGTTGAGGATTACCGGATCGCTCTGCGCGAGCCACGCTGCAACCGTCCGCAACGTGGGACGAACGGTTTCAACACCATAGAGCTCAACGAACAGCAGCCGACGCACCTCCTCAAGAGGGCAGTTCGCGCTCAGCAGTCGCTTGAGCCAGGACGCAGCAAGGAACTCTTGGCTCGAGCGCTGGTGAAAGCGCACGCGACCGTATGTGGCGGGTGCGAACAAACCTCGTCGAAGTAGCGCGCTGACCTGCGCTGGTGTGAAGTCGGGCAGGATATTCAATGGCTCAATCGCGCCTCGGGAAAGGTCGGCGTCAGGTTCTTGTCCAGGAGCGCGAAGCGTGAACGTCTTACCTAAGACAAGTGCGGCTGCCAGCCGCTCGGCACCTTCACGCGCCAGCTGCGGTGTGAGTTGACCAGCGTCCGAACGATCCGCATCCTCCTCCGTTAGCTTGCGTTGAATCCCCTCTTCGGTCATCTCTTTCAGCGAGCCAAACCGAGAGTGCTCTTTCCAATAGCCGATCAGGTCGATGAGATCCCCCGGCCGTTCGGTCATTCCCACCAGACCTGAACGATCCACTGCCCGCAGGAACTCGTCGCTGTCGGGGACATTGGCCGCTTGCGCGAGCCGCTTCTTCTGCTCGAAGGTCAGCGGCACGAGCTGCACCACCAGAAGGTCAGTCGGTTGCTCAGGCTTCGCCGATGGCTCACGGCGGGTCTTTTCCGAGGGGCTGAAGATCGGAGCAAGAAGTGCTTCATCGGGATCCAGCATTGGGGCCTGACCCAAGTAGACGACGTACGGGAGTTGTTCTCTGATGAGCTCTCGGTCACCCTTGCCATGCCAGTCGCTTGCGCGACAAGTAATGATCACGTGCGCGCGCCCCAGGTTGTCGCGTCCGAGCTCTTTCGCGAAGCGCCGCAGGGCGAATCCGAAGTTCTTCTTGTTCAACCTTGCTTCATCAACCGAATCGAGAAAGAACCATGCCGGAGCTTGCGAACTTGCTTTCCATTCTTCGAAGCCCATCGACTCCGTCTGTTCCAGGCCAGTTTGGAAGCCGCTGTCTGCAAGCTCCTCGATCCGTACAAAGTAGGCGTGCTTGCCGTGCTGCCGAAGTCGCTTGGTCTGAAACAGCAGCTCACGGGTCTTCCCACTGAGCGCCTCTGCGAGGAGGACGACTCGCTGGCGCTCGAGCAGTTCGTCCCAGTTGAGCCATCCACCGTACTTCCTGCCGGCGGCGGCGCCCCACTCGAGAGATGCCTCTTTATCCTTGGACAGCGGCGCAAACAATCGGTCGAGATCAACAAAGTCCATCGGTTCTTTGTGCGAATTGCGTTCGGGGGTCGACGACCTAGGGTCGCTGATTCGGCTTCAGCACCCATCGCTCCGCCTCGCGGCGAGTCATTGGCACCAAAGTTCATCATTCTCCACTAAACGAGCGTGCCGCGCGACCACGCGGTCCCATGGGGAACACCTGGACGGGCACTACTGCGAGAATCAAGTCTTCGATCGGCAGGCTGGTTGGTACGTGCCGCACCTATTCGAGAGGATCTGATGGCTGAGGAATCGCTGGGCAAGTCGATGCAACTTATTGAGTGGCTCGCACGCCAAGTGGGCGGCGTGCGTCTCGGCGGCGACCTACGCACCCGCGTGGCGGCCATCTGCTTCGGGGTCGCACAAGAGCACCATGCCGCGATCGTCACGCTGCTCGCGCTCGCGACGCCCCTAACCTCGAGCGCCTTCTTTCACTGGGCCGCCCGCAGTTTGAGGCCTACGTGCGCGGGATATGGCTGGCCCATTGCGGAACCAATGAGCAGGTCGAGGGCTACCTGCAGGACAAGATCCCCGATATGTCCAGCCTGATTACGGCCCTCGAGAAGCTGCAGGGCGATGGTGAGGTCAGCAGCCTCCGGACGATCTACCGGCGTAGCTGGCGCGCCATGAGCGGGATGACCCACACTGGCGCAGAACACTTCGAGCGATGGAGCGACGGTGAAGTGCTCGAGCCCGCCTTCACGTCCGACGACATCGGTCGAATTCTCGACTTCGCGGCGCGCATTGGGGTGCTCAGCACCGCAGGAATAGCCCAACTTTCCCACGACCCTGATCTTTGGCAGCGTCTGCTCGCCGAGTCTCGAGCGCTGATGCCCCCGCGCTTCGACGCGTCACCGGAGTGAACGTCTGCGACAGCATGGGCACGGCGCTGGCCTGATCGGTCGGCATGACAACTACGTCAGGGGCGGGCCACCGGCGTGACCTCAGAAACTAGTCATAGCCGAACCGGTGACCTGCGGCAGACAATCGACTCGCGCCCCCGGGTCCTTGGCTTAGCGGAGCCGCAGCCGGATCCTTTCACTATTTGTGTCAGCAGTTTTTCACTTACTTGCCACAGATTTCACTCTCTCCGTCACCCGACAGGTGCGTTCCCTGCCGGCGTCGCGCCGAAGGTGGTCGAACGACCGCCTTGGGACATCAGGGCGAATGACGACTCATGGCCCGGTCCGGCAGGTCGGGCAGCCAATGTCACCGTCTGCTTACGCTGGAGGCTGTGTGAAAACGTCCTGGAAATTGTCGATTACATACGTGTCGCAAAAGTCGACCTCGTAGAACGGCCCACAAGCGACGATCGTATGGTCGGGAATGGTTTTGGTACACCCAATTTCTTGATCCTGGCGCCTGTTTTCGAGTTTTCACACAACCTCGCTGCAGTCCCGCCGTTCGAAACCCAATTCTCAGTGACCGTAAAGGGGCGGCTGTTGATCTACAGATAATTCTCTCAAAACAGTCATCATCAGCATCGCTAGTCAGTTAGAGCCAGAATGATGGCAGGCGATTTCCAGCGTCAGCATTCTTTCTCTAGCCACGGCTTTGCTGCTCATCAATGCGGTTTACAGCCGCTCGCGTAAAAAAAGTTAACTGTATCCATCGCTGATTGCAAACTGTACGGGCATAAAGTTGCGTGCCGCTATAGGCGGCAGGGTAGAGGTCATAAACAAAAGCTGTGCATAACTTTGTTAGCAACAGGCGTTGAAGTTGGCGCAACCCGCGCCTATCTTGCTCCGTTACAGTTAGCTGAAAATATAAGCACCAGTCCCCCGTCAGCGCATCTATGCTACCTTGTTCACATCAAATTTGTGGGATACAAGGCAGCGCGCAGCGCAGTCTCTTTTCTGCCGTACCACCCAAACTGCTAACGAGGCGACCACCGCAGGCCCTGGTTGTGTACCCGCACCGCTGCGGTATGAATAATCTCCTTGCGGTGTTGAATAAGATGCATCGACACGTCCGATTGGATTTGCCGCCGCAGCGATGCTAGGTGTCTGCCGCGTGCAGTAGCACCAAACTGCTGGTTAAGCCAAGCCAGAAATTGAATAGCTTTTGCGAGGGACACATCCGATGCCCGCCGGTTGTTGATGCCACTGTGTTGAGTGATCGCAAAAGTTAGTCCGTCCGGCGCTACCGCACCGCTTAATGTGGCGTCTTGGGCGCGTTCATCAACCTCAAACTCGATGAGCGTATCTTCGCCGGTTCGAAGGCATTTCAATCGAACATAAAATGCCCGCACCACCAGCGCGTTGGTGATGAACGAAGGGTCGTCGGCACAGTTGCAAAGCTCCTCAGCCGTGAGCTCGAAGCTGGCCCGCGAAACTAACGGCGAAAATAGCCATGCGTCGTCATTCCACGCGTCGAGCTCTATGGCCGTAATGAATTCGGGTGCTTGACCAGGCGCCGCAGTAAAGCCAAAGGTCTGAGCTGTGCTGGCAACCAATGTTGGCAAAACCTTGTGTAACGCTGTATACCGCTGCAACGACACCAGCAGCGCATACCGCCAATGTTCGATATACCCGATTCTTTTGCTCACGGACAGCCGGCACAGCTTGAGGTGAGTCGCGCTCCGGACCTCATAGGGCAAACCGAGCAGCCACTCCTGAAAGAAGTCATCCGCGCTCAGCCCGGCGACCTGGAATTCAAAATCATCCTGCTCATCAAGTGCGGGCCAGCCCTGGTCGCCCTGCGCATCTTCAGCACTATCCTCCAAGTCCGGGTCTTCAGCCCATGCCCGGTCGGCTTTCGGGTCGAAAATTCCCCGGGTAGATCCGTCTACCGCAGCACGATGATGCTCAATCACGTAGCGCCGCCATGTCCGCTGCGCCGCCTGGCGGTGCTGCAGCGTAGTGACCGGCCCCAGCGCCTTGCACAAACGTTCGGGAAAAAGAAACGCAAGGCCGTCACGCATGCGCCGGTGGTGTGTCATGGCCAACGCCGTAGCGCCTCTGAAGCTGCTCGGGCGAACTTCTGGCGGCAGCGACGCGATATGTCGCGTCAAGGTTTGGAAAACCTCAACACTGACCTCCCTGGCGCCAATGACGCGGTTCAGATATCGGACTTCCGCGTGGTTCAAGCCAAACACTTGTCGAATGACAATGCGAAGTGGGGCTTGCTGATCAGCCGCCCTAAGCAATTGATCGGTGCAAGCACTGCGGTGGCTTATGGCGTGGGTCAACAGGGCGGGCTCAAGCTTCAAGGCTGCATGCCTAATCGTCCTTAAAGGCTCTGCAACACACAGCCAGTTGTATACGGCCGTTGACCGGGAACGGGCAGAGCGCATTAGGCTGACGGTGCTCATATCGGCGTGGGCGCCTAGCGCGGCAAGCAGGCACGCCCTGATGAAGTGAACCCCCTGCTCTTGCCAGCAGGTCAGTAGGGCTTTAAGGCGCCGGGCGCTGCCGGCCACCTCGATGGCACGTGCCCATTGGTGGTCTAAATGTTGACGCAGCTGTTGCAGGTCGGCGCTGCACAGCGGCTTGGCGTCCTGGGTCATTTCGTGGGTTAATCGTGCCCAGTCTGGCGCCTGGTAGGCGTCAACTGTGCCAGTGCATGTGAGGCGCAAAAACTCGCCGGTTTCCTTGAGTCCGACATGGACCTCGATAATGTCGCTCACCGGAAATGACGCAATAGTTTTGAACACTCCATGACCGACAGACGACAAATGGACCAGGGGCTGATGGATAGAGCGCCACTGCTTGGCGCCGAAGTGTTTGAGTGAGCTGGTGGGCGAGAAGTGATTAACCGCGCTGGCGATGGTGAAAACAAGCGGAGCTTGGGCCGCGCCCTCAGTCACGTTGAGACATTCAGCATTCAAAACATTCGGTGCGGATTGCATGGGTTAATCCTTTCTGGCGAATCGGCGTCGCCAAGTTCGCATTTCTCAACGGTTGGAGTCACGGGTGTGCAGACGCCCATGCCCGTGGTGTTCAGGGTGGGGCGGTAGGTGTAAGCGCTTGTGGCTTACAGAACAGACTTCAATGCGTTCTGTTCGAACGGCTGGAGGTCTCTGATGTAGCGCTGGACCATGAACTCGGATCGATGACCCGTTTGGCGCTGAATGGCCCAGTTGGGCACACCGGCTTTGGCCGCACTGGTCACCAGGCCGGCCCGTAGGCTGTGCGCCGAGAAACCCTTGGCATGGAGGCCCTTGGCTTGCATACGCTGGTTCAATATCCAGCCTATGGCTGCATCACACAGCCCTCCGCCCGCGTTGCCATAACGGTCGATCCGGCGAAACAGCGGTGGATTGCTGAGCTCCCCGCAGGCGGGCAGGCGAGCAGTCGCCTTCAGCCAGTCCTTCAGCGCGCGCACAGGGCATAGAGGCGTTTCGCCAAACGGCACGGCCACATTGCGGCCTGTGCCATTCGGATCAGTCTTGCTGGCCCCCAGCCGTATCACCGCCCCGCGCCGGGTAAAGCTGACACTGCCCACCGTCAGGCCGGCCAGCTCGGAGCGCCGAAACCCGCCAGCGAAGCCAGTCAGCAGCAAAGCGCGATCACGCAGGTTTCGCATTGCGGAGAAGGCGGCAACAGGCCTGACCAGCTTGCGCAGCATCTGCACGGTGATCGGCTTGGCCTGTTTCTGTGCCGTGCCATGGACCCGGCGAATGCCACGCAGTGTGGCCTTGACGATGGGAGAGGCGACCGGGGATTCGAATCCGGCTGTCGCATGCCCATGGGCAATCGCGGCCAGATGCCGCGTCAGCGTGCTGATCTTGAGCGTGCCGGCACAAGCGGCCAGGTAATTTGCCACCGTCTGGGACGAGCAGGGAATCTTCCCACCCCACGCTTTGAAGCGCGCAAGGTCCGATGCATAGGCTCGTTGCGTGTTGGCGGAGAGGCTGCAATCGACGTAAGCTTTGACGGCGGCCGAATGCCGGGGCAGACAGCCTCGAGGGAGTGCGCGGCGGCGCATCAGTACTCACTCGGCAACAAAAACGTTGTGCAGCTGCGGTCGGCTTCGGTGATGAGCCAAATGCGCCGGCCAACAGCATCATCATCTCTATCAGCCTCAGCAGCTGAGTTATTCGGCGTCAAGGATGCCTCGCCAGTGACGGTTTTATCCTTCAAAGGCAGCCGATACACCGACATAAGGCGAAAGCCCTGTTCGAGAGAGAGCCGATTCTCTTCGGCATCTTCGGCGCAAATCTCGCCCCAGTCGCCGGTTATATGCCGCATCAGCAACACTTCTGGACTGGTGGCGGTCTGTCGCAGTAGGTGCAGTGCACCCGGTGTCGCGACAATGCGTCCCAACAAAAATAAGGGTCGACGCGGTGTTTTTGGAGAGTTTTCAAACGGTGCAGACATGGCAAGGCCTTTCTTAAAGAACTAACAAGGGAAAAGGTGGACGTGGCTTTGCCTCAGCCTTTGTGCGGAAGAAAAGCGGTGTGAATGGAGAAGCGGAACGGCGGTGCGGCTACGTGCAAAGACGAACGCGCACGCCCACTTGGCCCAAGCAAAGCGGGTCGAATTAACGGGAAAACGAAAGCTGGGGAGGAAGGTTTGGCAGGCGCGCAGCGGGTGCGGGTTGCCGGGTGTCGCAGCGAGAAAACGTTGAAACTGAGGCTATTTTAACTCAAAAGTAGATAAAAAGTACTACTTTTTGAGTGAAAAACAGCCAAAAATGACTTTAAACGCGAGTTTTTGGCGCTTATCGGCAATTGGGGGCAGCGCCAGCTGCGCCAGGCCCTGTAATGGCTCTCAAGCGCTTCTGCCTAAGGTTGACGGTACCCGAGGCGGTCTTACACGCTTTGACGTAACTTGTCCAAATAGTCTGCCCAGCGTTGCATCATTTTGCGACGTGCTGGCAAATGAGCCGTACGGTTGTATGCGCGGCCGTTTGGATCTTTCACTGCATGGGCCAGTTGGTGTTCGATGAAATCAACTCGCTCGCCCAATACTTCATCCAAGATGGTTCGCGCGGTGGCTCGAAACCCGTGTCCGGTTTGTAGGTCCCCGCTATAGCCGATGCTTCGTAAGGCGGCATTGATCGTGTTGTCGCTCATTGGCCGTTCACCGGTGCGGATGCTGGGAAGAGCATAGCGGCCATGACCAGTTATTAGCGCTAGTTCACGCAAAATTGCTACGGCTTGGCGAGGCAGCGGAACGATGTGGTCAGCATTCATCTTCATTTTTTCGCCTGGGATACGCCATTCCGCATCGTCAAGACGAAGTTCCGCCCATTCCATCGTACGCAGTTCAACAGGACGAACAAGGCACATAGGCGAAAGCTTGAGGGCGGCCACGGTGGTGAAGTGGCCGGTATAGGCGTGCATTGCACGCAATAAGGCGCCTAATGCTTCGGGCTCGGTTATCGCGGCGTTGTGCTTCACGTCCGGCTTGCTGGCTAACGCTTCGCGCAGGTCCGATGTAACGTCACGCTCGGCTAGTTCTGTGACAACGGCATAGCGAAATATTTGGCCAATATTCTGCTTTACGCGGTGGGCGGTTTCGATAGCTCCTCGCGCCTCGATCTTTCGTAAAACCTTCTCTAGAACGTCCCTAGGGCCAATTGCGGACATGGCCATATTTCCGATGAAGGGGAATACGTCCTTTTCAAGCGACCGCGAAATCTTGACTTGGGTGTTGGCAGCGCGCTTCGCCGTTGTTTTGATCAGCCAGTCGCGCGCTACGATTTCAAATGTGTTCGAGGCGGCCACAGCTTTGGCGCGCCGATCTTCCTGTTTGGCGGTATTAGGGTCAATGCCATCGGCTAGTTGTTCCTTGGCCTTTTCGCGGCGCTGCCTGGCTTTGGCCAGCGAAACGTCGGGGTAAACGCCCAGTGCGAGTGTTTTTTGCTTATCGACAAAGCGGTAGTTGAACCGCCAGTACTTGCCGCTCGGCTTAACTAGCAGATACAGCCCATGGCCGTCGCTGTGTTTTTCGCCAGCAGCCTTGCTACTGGGTTTGAGGTTTTTTACATAGGTATCGGTTAGTGCCATGGCAGTGTTTGATGGTACTTTTTTTAGGGCGTTTTCTAGGTACCATCAAAAGTACCATCAAAACGGCTGCATACCAGTGTATTCCACTGCACGATCTTGGACAAAGAAAAACCCGCAATGCCAATAGGCATGCGGGTTTCTTGGTCTTTTTTGGATTTGTTTGGATGTTGGGGTGGTACCACCAACAGGAATCGAACCTGTATCTAGCGCTTAGGAGGCACTCGTTCTATCCATTGAACTATGGCGGCACTTTTTCTGCTTTTGTACTTCTTTCGAAGAACTGGAATTGTATGCGCTGGCTCCGGGGAACCGGGATGGGTGCTTGCTTCGATGCGGCTCGGCTGCCAGGGTTCAATCGTAAGGCACGGTGAAGATCAGGTCCACGGCGCTTTGCTGGCCTGTTTGCGCGCGTACCGTGAAGCGCTGCGACAGGTCGTAAAAAATATACAGCGTGCCCAGCGCACCGGAAATGCTGCGCTCGTAGGCGGCATAAAAATTACGCGAAAAGCGCTTGCCCAGCGTGACGGCGCCCTGCGTGGTCGTGCCGTCCGCATTGCTGGAGGCGCCGCGAAACGACAGCTCGTCCAGCCCCAGCGACGAGGCCAACCCGCCCGACATGCCGCCGCTTTTGCTGCCCAGCAGGGCCAGCGCCGCCTGCTGCAGCAGCGCGGCTTCCGCGCCCCCGGATGCCGATGCCCGGCCCACCACCAGCCAGGACAGTTTTTCGGCATCGGGCAGCTCGGGCTGGGCATAGAGGCGCACGCGGGGCAGCAGGGCGGTACCGGTGATTTGCACGCCCACACGCTGCGTCAGGTTGGGGCGGATGGCCAGAATGTCCAGGGCCGGGTTGTCGAGGGGGCCGGTGAAGCGCAGCACGCCCTGTTCGACGTCCAGGCGCTGGCCATAGGCGCGGTATTGTCCGCCCGCGGTGTTGACGGTGCCGGTCAGGCGCGGTTCGCGCAGCGACTCGCCGTACAGGCTGAGGGTGCCGCGTATCCGCGTGTCGATGCCTTTGCCTTGAACGCGAAAGTCATTGCCCAGGCCCAGTTGCAGCGCCAGCTTGACGGGCCGGGCATCCCTGTCGGCGGTGGCGCCGCTGGTTTGCGCCGGCGCTTTCTGGCCGGTCGCGCTGCCGCGGGTGGTGCGGACCACGACGTCATCGCCCAGCTGTGGCGTGCCTTCGTCGGGCAGGATGATGCGGGCCTGGTCCACCACCAGTTTGCCGGTGAGCTCTGTCTGCACGCCCTTGAGGCTGGCCTGCACGTCGCCGGAGACGGTCAGCTGCCGGTCGGTTCGTATGCTGGCGCGCAGCCGCTCCAGCCGGGCCTCCAGCTGCACCTGCGGCTGGCCGTCGATCCAGCCGGCTTCGCCCCGGGCCATCAGGCTGCCGCCCGTCCCCTTGTCGCCGGCGCCCTGCAGGGTGAATTCGTTGATGCGCATGCGCGTGCCGTCGAGCCGCGCGCGCAGGCGGCCGTTGCCAAACTCGATGCCGTCCACGACGGAGCGCAAGGCCAGGTCGTTGGCCTGCAACTCGCCTGCCAGCTGGGGGGCGGCCCGCGTGCCGCTGATCCTCACATCGGTGCCCAGTGAACCGCGAAGCCGCCAGCCGGGCGGCGCCAGCACCGACCAGACACCAATGCGCGGCAGCTGCGCACGCAACTGGCCGCTCAAGGGCGCGTCTGCGGGCCACAGCCAGCCGCCGCCCGCATCGGCCGGAGCGCGTGCCAGGCGGGTCCGGAGCTGGCCGTCGGCTGTGCCCGCGCGCTCGCTGTCCCAGCGCGCAGCCAGGGTCAGCGCCTCTCCGTCATTGACCAGCGACAGACGCGCTTCTTTCACGCCTGCCGCCACCCGTGTGGGCACGCCCTGCACGGTTTCTGCCTGCACGCTGATGTCGCCACTGCTGCGGGTCAGCGTGGCTTTGAGGCGCAGCGTGTCGCTGAGCGTGGCCTCCAACTGGCCGTCGAGCAGCAGGTTGCCGCCCAGGCCGGCGCCGGCCATCTGCGGGCCTGCCAGCAATTCAATCCAGGCCAGCGGTAAGCCGGTGAGCTTGCCGGACGTGATGAGTTCACCGGGGCGCCAGCGCACCGGCTGCCAGGCCAGGACGGCCGACGTGGAGGCGCTGCTGGGTCCCCCTGCGGCGGTCTGCGCCGGCGCGCTCAGCAGGGCTTCTCCCGCACCGCTTTCGAAGGCGCCGCCCCGCGCTGGTGTCCATGCGAGCGGCACCGTGCCACGGGTGGCGAGCCGCCACGCACCGCTGCCACTGCCATTGCCGAGGGAAGGGTCTTCCACGCTGAGGCTGAGCTGGTTGAGCAGGCCTTGCCATGCGGATTCACCCAGCGGCAGCTTGCGCGTGGCAGGGGTGCGCCCGCCTTCAGCGGCCAGTTGCAGCGCATAACGCCGTTGCCCGGCCTCGAGGCGGCCCTGGGTGCTCAGTTGCATCTGGTTTAGCCGGCCCGACAAGCTGGTTTGCAGGGCGCGGATTTTGAGCGTGTCGGCTGTCTCTGCCGTGCCCGCAGCTGCGGGTGCGCGTGGGGCAGAGCCGGCAGCTGTCTTGGTGGGCGCGTACCAGTCGAGTGAAGGCACCTCCAGCCGCGCCTGCACGCTGGGGTCTTGCCAGCCGCCGTCCCAGCTGGCCTGCAGTTCCGCGCTGCCGCGGGCAGAGGCTGTCTGCAGCGCGGCGGGCAGGCCCGGCAGTTCTTGCAGCCAGCGCAAGGCCAGCGCTGCATCCCGGCCGCGCAGGCTGAGGTTTCCCTTGCCGCTGGCCTGCCGCAGCTCGCCCTGCAGTGCCGCGTCCAGTCCGGGCGCCGTCAGGGTCAGGCTGCCCTTGCCACCCCAGGCCTTGGGCTGGGCTTCCAGTTGGCCCGCCAGTTCCGCGTCATCGGTGCGAAAGCGCAGCGCCGACAGCGCCAGGGTGCCGCCGGCCTGGGCCGGGTTCCAGGTGCCCGTGGCGCTCGCATCGCGCAGGCGCAGCACGCCAGGGGAACGTTGGCCTGCCGCCTTGGCCTTGGCCCTGGCCCTGGCGCTGGCGCTGGCGCTGGCGGGCGGCTTGATGCCATTGCCTGCGGCCTGCAGGCTGGCGTCGAAGCGGGTGCTTGTTCCTTCGCTGGCCACGGTAGCCCGGCCGTCAACAGGCTGCGGCGCAAGCTGGGAGTACAGCAGCGCCGGGTTGATCTGCTGCAGGGTGGCCTGCAGCTTCCAGGCCGGGGCGACCGTAACGGGTGGAGTGGGTGGCGTGGACAGAGCGGAGTCTGGGGCGGGGGCACGCGTTGACGGCGGTTTGGGTGGAGACGCAGTGCCTGCGGCCGGCGCCCATTCGCCCGTGGCCAGCAGCTCGCCGCCGCCCAGCCGCGCCTTGAGCGAGCGAACCAGCGCCGCGCCGTCGCGCCATTCGCCCTGGCTTTCCAGTCGTTCAATGGGCAGCCGCTTCTGATCCCAAGGGCCGGGCAAGCCGTTGGCCATCTGTAGTTGAATCAGCCACGCCGCGCTGGCTGTTGCGGCCGTGTCAGCGGGTCGTACGCTGGCGTTACCGGTCAGCAGGGTTTGCGGCATGTCGGGCCACAAGCCCGCAATGTCCAGGTCGCGAAAGGTCGCATCCGCCTGCGGCAGGGGTTGTGCCGCCCAGGGCATGACACGCGCCGTCGCCGTCGCGTGGGGCTGCGCGCGGCCGGCAGGCGCGCTGCCTGTCATTTGAAGCTGGCCCTTGACCTGCATGTCGGTGATCGGTCCGCTGGCCGTGGCGGTGAATGCCAGCGGCAAAGGTTTTTGGCTGTTCGGAAGTTCGGCGGACAGCGCACCCGACAGGCTGGCTTCGAGCGCAACCGGGCTGCGCGCAGACAGACTGGCGCGGCCCTGGTAACGGCCTTGGGCCACCTCGGCATCCAGCAACTGCAGCTGATGCGCCAGCCCGTCAAATTCATAGCGCCCTGAAATGCTGGAGGCCGTGACGGCTGTCTTGCCCTGCAGGGCGAACCGGCCCACCGAGAAGTGGGCCAGTACCACCCGCAGCGGCAATCCGAGCGCGGTGGGCGGTGGCGACGGGGCTGAAGGCGGGCGCTGGTCGTGCAGCTGCACACTGCCCACCGCCAGCCGGTCCAGCCGGAGCGTGCCATGCAGCAGCGACCAGGGTTGCCAGGCCAGGCTCACATCGCGCACCTCGACGCTGAGCCCCTCCTGCTGCCAGGCCAGCCGGTCGACGTGCCCGCCTTCGCGCAGCGAACCTGTGGCTCGCCCGGCCGTCAGCGGCTGTGACTGCGCCAGCCAGCGAAGCGCGGTGGCCAGCGAGCCTTCCGTGCCCGCCCACCACCAGGCCAGCCCAACGGCCAGAACAGCCAGCAGCAACAGGCTGCCCGCTGCGACTGCCATCGCTGTCAGCCATCGCCGCGTGGACTGTGCCCGATCCGCCCCCGCTTTCGGCGGGGCTGCTTCGGCACCGGTTTGCTTCGGCGTGCTCATCAGAAGATAAACCCCACACTGACATGCAGGCGCACATGCTTGACCTTGACGCCGTAGGCCAGGTCCATTTGCAGGGGGCCAATCGGGCTGCGCCAGCGCACGCCGGTGCCCACGCCGACCGAGGGGCGCAGGTCCTGGGGCTTGTCGGCCACGGCGCCGGCATCGATGAACAGCGTGTTTTCCCACTCGGTGGTGACGCCGCTGCGAACAATGGGGCGTTGCCATTCCACGCTCCCCACGGCGAGGTAGCGGCCGGGGCCGATGGTGCCGTTGTCGAGCCTGATGCCGATGTCGCGGTAGCCGTAGCCGCGCACGGTGGCGTCGCCGCCGGTGCGAAACAGCTGCGTGCCCGGGATGCGTGCTGCGTCCTTGGCCAGCACGGCGCCGGCCTCCGCGCGCATGGCGATGCGTCCGCGCTCCAGTGACTTGATGCCCAGCCAGCGGCCCACGGCGCGGGTGAAGGGCTGGCGGTCCTGGCCCAGCGTGGTGCCTCCGCCCAGTTCAAACCCCAGGCCGTAACCCCGGCTGGGGAAGGGCACGCTGTCAAAGTAGCGGCCGGTCCAGACGTAGTTGGCGGTGAGCGCCGAGCCATCGCCCGTGTCTGCGGCGGTATTGCCGAGCTGGCCAGCACCATGCACGCGGGCCCGGTCATATTGCAGGTACATGTTGCGGTCTATGTGGTCGCCGGCCTGCGTCCGGCCAAAACGCAGCCGCTGGGCCTGCGTGATCAGTTCGTCGTCATCGAGGCGTTCCACGCGTCCCAGCGCGACCCAGCGCCAGTTGTCCTCGTTGGGTATGGCTGTCCACTCGGTTTGCGCAAAGGGGTTTTTCTTTTCGGCCTGCAGCTTGGTCACGGCACGCCAGCCAATGCCGGGAACGCGGTGATGGGTGTGCTCAACGGAAGCGCGCGGTCCGCTGTCTGTCGTGATGCCGACGCCGAGCGTGACCTTTTGCAGTTTGGCCTCGCGCACCTGCACCTGTACCGGCGCTGCGAGCGGGTCGCTCTCGGGGTCGACAAAGATATAGGCCGAATCAAAATAGCCGCTGGAGGCCAGCCGCTGCTGGGCCTCCACCAACTGGCTCTGGTTATAGATGGCCCCGGCGTTCAGGCGGGCCAGTCGCGGCACCAGTACGGGGTCATAGCGTTCCACGCCGCTGATCTGCATGGGACCCAGGCGGTACAGCGGGCCGGAATCGAGCTTGACCGACAGGCCGGCGGTTCGGGCTGGCGCATCCACATCGGCCAGGCTGTAGTCCAGTTTGCCGGCGGGGTAGCGGCGCGCGACCAGCTGCCGCAGTGCCTGTGTCTTGGCGCCGTCCCAGGCGTCCTGCGTGAAGCGCTGGCCGGTGGGCAGCCGCCAGTCGCGCTTGATTTCCGAGCGCTGGGCGATCGCGTCGGGATCGGGCGAGTCGGCAATGTCTCCCGCGAAGTCGATCGCCACCGCACCTGTGAGGGTGGCTTCGCCAGGATCGACCGCAACCACGATGGTGGGGTGCTGGTTCACGCCGCCCTCACGCGTGATGCGGATTTCCGGGCTGAAGTAGCCCAGCGTTCCCACCAGGTTGCGCACATTGCGTTCGGCGAGCACGACCAGGCGGTTCAGTTCGGCCTCGTCGAGGTCCGTCACCGCGCGGTAGCGCTGCAGCTCGATGTGCTTTTCGAGCAGTTCACGCACGGCAGGCGGAGCCCGCACTGCAATGTCAAAGGCCGTCACCTCCTGCGGTGCGCTGGTTGGTCCTACCGCGCCCTGGGGTGTGGGGCCCGGTGTTACCTTTTCCGGGGGTGGCGGGGGTGGCGGTGCGGTCTGTGCCGTCCCGGACGGTGGCGTTGTCACGGCCGTGGCGGCCGGGTCGGCAGCGGGCGCACCCGATTGCGCCCTGGCTGCGGGCGGGGAAAAAATCGCGAGGAAGGCGATGACAAGGGCGAGGCTCGCAGTGGTCAGTCCTGCCGGTGTGGCCGTCCGCGCGCAGCGGGTACTGGGGTGGGTCACACACCCAGTTTACTTGAGCCCTACTTGGAAAGCAGGCGCATCGCCTCTTCAAGTCCCTTGATGGTCAGGGGGTACATGCGCTGATTGACCAGCTGCTGGATCACGCTGATGCTCTGGCGGTATTGCCAGACGCCCTGCGGCTCGGGGTTGATCCAGGCGAACTTCGGGAAGGCATTGGTCAGCCGCTGCATCCATTCGGCGCCGGCCTCTTCGTTGTTGTATTCGACGCTGCCGCCCGGTTGCAATATTTCGTAAGGGCTCATGGTGGCATCGCCGACAAAGATGAGCTTGTAGTCCTTGTTGTACTTGCGGATGATGTCCCACGTCGGGAACTTTTCACTGAAGCGGCGGCGGTTGTTCTTCCACATGAAGTCGTAGACGCAGTTGTGAAAGTAATAAAACTCGAGGTGCTTGAACTCTGCCTTGACCGCCGAGAACATTTCCTCGACACGGTGGATGTGTTCGTCCATGGTGCCGCCGACGTCCATCAGCAGCAGCACCTTCACATTGTTGTGGCGCTCGGGCACCATCTTGATGTCCAGCCAGCCGGCGTTGGCCGCCGTGGAGCGGATGGTGTCGTCGAGGTCCAGCTCTTCCGCATTGCCCTGGCGCGCAAACTTGCGCAGGCGGCGCAGCGCCACCTTGATGTTGCGCGTGCCCAGCTCCTGGGTGTCGTCGTAGTCCTTGTAGGCGCGCTGGTCCCAGACTTTTACCGCGCTTTTATTGCGGCTTTTTTCCTGGCCGATGCGTATGCCCTGCGGGTTGTAGCCGTTCGCGCCAAAGGGCGAGGTGCCGCCCGTGCCAATCCACTTGCTGCCGCCTTCGTGGCGCTCTTTCTGTTCTTCAAAACGCTTTTTCAGCGTTTCCATGAGCTCGTCCCAGCCCATCTTTTCGATCTTTGCCTTGTCCTCGGCACTCAGTTCCAGCTCCAGGTTTTTCCGCAGCCATTCCAGCGGGATGTCCTTGGTGAAATCGGCAATCATCTCCACGCCCTTGAAGTAGGCGGCGAAGGCACGGTCGAATTTGTCGTAGTGCTTTTCGTCTTTCACCAGCACCGTGCGGCTGAGGTAGTAGAAGTCGTCGATCTTCCAGGCGCCTTCACCGCCTTCGCCTCCTTCATCGTCGCTGGTGCCGCTCTTTTCACTGTTCGGGCCCACAACACCCGCCTCCAGTGCTTCAAGCAGCATCAGGTATTCCTTGACGGAGACCGGCAATTTGGCTGAACGCAGGGTGTAGAAGAAGTCAATCAGCATGGGGAACCCTCTTGCAGAATTTTCCCGTCGGGCCGCCCCAAGGGAAAAACGGCCCCTCGGGGGCAGCGCATTACACGAAGTGAAAAGCGTGGGGGCTCTTCATCCCAGCAGGGGCCGCGGGACTGGCTTTGCCAGACCGCAGGCGCAGCGGCCCCCTCGGGGGGCAGCGCATTACACGAAGTGAAAAGCGTGGGGGCCATATCAAGAGCGAGGTTTGTCAAGCAGGTACAGCAGCTGCGCCTTGACCTCGGGCCATTCACCGGAGCGCAGGCTGTACATCACGGTGTCGCGAATGGTGCCGTCGCGCCGCAGCGCGTGACCGCGAATCACGCCGTCTTTCCGGGCTCCCAGGCGTTCAATGGCCTGCTGGCTGGCGAAGTTGAAATTGTCGGTACGCCAGCCCACCACATGGCAGCCCAGGGTTTCAAACGCATGGGTGAGCATGAGCAGCTTGCAGGTGGTGTTGACGTGGGTACGCTGGCTGCTGGCGGCATACCAGGTGTAGCCAATCTCGACGCGTTTGATGGCCGGCACGATGTCATGAAAGCTGGAAGTGCCCAGCACCTTGCTCGTGCCGGCGTCGGTGACCGCAAACGCCAGGCGGTTGCCGGTTTGCAGCGCGGTTTCAATGTAGGCCCGTGTTTCATGCGGTTCAGGTACCGACGTGATGCGCAGCTTCCAAAGTTCGCCATCGCTGGCGGCGGCCCGCAGCCCCGCTTCGTGGTCCAGACCCAGCGGCACCAGCCGCACGCCGCGCGCTTCCAGGCTCACGGGTTCAACAAAAGCCATGCTCAGCTCTCCCCATTGGCCTTCTGGCGTTTTCTCCAGCGGCGGGCCAGTTGAAGGCCCAGGCCACCGCCCAGGCCGACCAGCACAATGCCGCCGATGGCGCTGTTGTCATAGCCTTCGGCAAAAATGTCCAGCCCCAGCAGGCGCCCGATCCAGTAGCCCAGGAGCGCGCCACCGACGAAGCCGATGGCATCCGACAGGCCTTCCACCAACAATGATTTCTGGTTCATGAATGTGAACTCCGGGTTCAGCGGTTGTTGCGCTGCATGAACACCAGTTTTTCAAACAGCGTCACATCCTGCTCGTTCTTGAGCAGCGCGCCAACCAGCGGCGGCACCGCCACCTTGTCGTCCTTGCTGTGCAGCGCTTCCAGCGGAATGTCCTCGGCCACCAGCAGCTTGAGCCAGTCGAGCAGCTCGCTGGTGGATGGCTTCTTTTTGAGGCCGGGCAGGTTGCGCACGTCATAAAACGTTTTCATGGCGGCGGCCAGCAGTTCCCTCTTGAGATCGGGGAAATGCACATCGACGATCTGCTTCATCGTGTCGGCATCGGGGAACTTGATGTAGTGAAAGAAGCAGCGGCGCAGGAAGGCGTCGGGCAGTTCCTTCTCGTTGTTGGAGGTGATGAACACCAGCGGGCGGTGCTTGGCCCGGATGAGCTCGCGTGTTTCGTACACATAGAACTCCATGCGGTCGATCTCGCGCAGCAGGTCGTTGGGAAACTCGATGTCGGCCTTGTCGATCTCGTCGATCAACAGCGCGACGGGCTGGTCGGCCGTGAAGGCCTGCCAGAGCACACCCTTGACGATGTAGTTGTGGATGTCCTTGACCTTTTCGCCACCCTCGACGGTGCTCAGCTGGGAGTCGCGCAGGCGGGACACGGCATCATATTCATAGAGACCCTGCTGCGCCTTGGTGGTCGACTTGATATGCCATTGCAGCAGGGGCAGGCCCAATGCCTGGGCCACTTCCTCGGCCAGCATGGTCTTGCCCGTGCCGGGCTCGCCTTTGACCAGCAAGGGCTTTTTCAGGGCGGCGGAGGCATTGACGGCCAGCATCAGGTCTTGGGTGGCGACGTAGTTTTGTGAACCTTGGAATTTCATGTTCATGGGTCGAATGGATGGGGTGATGTGGACGGGGATGTAGACGCGAATGGAGTGTTCTTGCGCGGGCCGCCAGCGTGCAGTCACCGGCCCTGGCAGGCCCAGATATAATCCAAAGTTGTTTTATACGATGAATTCTCACCTGATTGTGCGCGCAAAATGAATAAGCTGTTGACCACGATATTCGCTGTAGCTGTCTCCTGTGTGACGGTCTCAAGCCTGGCCCAGGAAGTCAAGGGCGATGCCAAAGCCGGCGAAACCAAGAACGCCATGTGCATTGGCTGTCACGGCATCAAGGGCTACCAGGCGTCTTTTCCCGAGATTTACAAGGTTCCGATGATTTCCGGCCAAGGGGGCAAATACATCGTGGCGGCGCTTAACGGCTACAAAAAAGGTGAACGCAAGCATCCCACCATGCGCGGCATTGCCGAGTCGCTGACCGACCAGGACATCGCTGACCTGGCGGCCTTTTACAGTACCCACGGCGTGGTGCAAGGTGCCGAGCTGCCTGCCAAGCCGGCCAAAGAACCCAGCGCTGATGTGCAGGCCCTGCTGAACAAGGCCAACTGCGCTTCATGCCACGGCGCCAATTTCAGCAAGCCGATTGATCCGGCCTATCCCAAGATTGCCGGCCAGCACAGTGATTACCTGTTCGTGGCGCTCAAGGCCTACAAGACCGACAACAACCCCAAGGTGGGTCGCGGCAACGCCATCATGGCGGGTATGGCCAAGCAGTACACCAATGCCGAGCTGAAGCTGCTGGCCAACTACCTGGCTTCGGTGGACGGTGAACTCAAGGTGATTCCTCAGAGCAAGTTCCGCTGAACGCAGAACAAGTACAAAAAAGCCGCTGTCTCAGCGGCTTTTTTTTATGGCTCAGTGTTCCGCCGGGCCGCCCAAGGAAAGCGGGGAGGCTCTGCTCCAGCAGGGGCCGCGGAACCGGCTTAGCCGGGCCGCAGGCGCAGCGCTCGCTCGGGGGGGGGCAGCGCAGCACACGCAGTGACAAGCGTGGGAGCCCTAGTAGCCAGAAGTGGTAGCTCTCTAGCCCAGCAGGGGCCGCGGAACCGGCTTAGCCGGGCCGCAGGCGCAGCGGCCCCCTCGGGGGGCAGAGAGCTACACGCAGTGAGCGAACGTGGGGGCTAATCCCTCGTAGCGCGGCGCTGAACGCATGCGATGTAGGCATCGCCATCCGGCGGCCGGCCTGCGCGCTGGCTTTCCCACACCATCTGTCCCAGGCAGTCCATGGCCTCGTGATGCGCGTCATGCAGTGAGTTGCGCCGCGCGGTCAACAGCTCCACCGCCTGGCGGATACCGCGCGGCTGGTCAATCGAGCATTGTTCGCTGATCGACAGGTGCATCGAGAGGTGCAGGAAGGGATTGGTGTTGCCGGCCTCGACGTCATACATTTTTTCAAGCGCCGCATCGGCATCCGCAAAATCCGCATGGTATTCGGGGTGTTCCTCCATCCATTGGCTTGCTATGATTTCTATAGCCTCAAGCGCCTGTCCCGTGCGGGCTTTGGCATAAACTGAACAGAAGAATCGCCGGACGTCGGCTTGCGAAGGCGTGAACATGGCTAAAGCGTATCACGCAGCCTGCTTCCGGGGCCTTTGAGGTGTTTTCCGCCCTGGCGCTTTCATCGGGCTTGTGCTTGACAGGCACCCCATGTCCCCACGTCCTACAGACAGGGGGGGTGTGCAACGGTATATTCATGATTCACGGTGGCGCAGTTGCGGCGCACAGCCACCCTGCAATGAGTAAGCCCGGTAGCCCGGTGAGGAGATTCTATGAATGCAGCAAAAATGGCGGGAATTATCCTGATCGTTGCCGGACTGGCCGGACTTTTCACCGGAGGTTTCAGCTTCACCAAGGACAGGTCGACCGCGAAAATCGGCCCCATCGAGTTGACGGTCACGGAAAAGGAGTCGGTCAATATTCCCCAATGGCTGAGCATCGGTGCCGTGGCCTTGGGTGCGGTTTTGCTGGTGGTGGGTTTCCGCAAGCCCTGAAAGCCCGCGCCTCCTTCGTTCGGCGCAGGTAACTTCCTGCCTGATGGGGCCACTTTCCACTTTCCACTTTCCCCGGGGCAACCCCCTTCGGGATATTGCCGATCTCAGGCGCGCTGAACACTCAGCATGCGCGATATGGCCTGTGCCGCCGCAAGCAGTTGCGGCAGCATGGTTTCCTGCATCACCTTGGCACTGGTCCGGTTGGCCTGGCCGCTGATGTTCAGCGCCGCCACCATCTGGCCGGCCCGGTTGGTGATGGGCGCTGCCAGCGACACCAGTCCTTCCTCGAGCTCCTGATTCACCAGCGACCAACCCTGTTTGCGAACCTGCGCAATCCGGGCCGCGATCTCCTTCACATCGATCGCGGTGTACTTGGTTCGGGCCGTCCGGTCCGAGCGTTCCAGGCACTCCATCAACTCGGCTTCCGGCAATGCGGACAGCAGCATGCGACCCATCGAGGTGCAGTAGGCGGGCAGCCGGGAGCCGATGCCCAGGCTGATGCTCATGATCTTGTGTGTGGGCACGCGCAGCACGTAGACGATGTCGGTGTCGTCGAGCACCGCTGCCGAGCACGATTCCTTGACCTGCGCAACCAGCGCTTCCATCACGGGCTCGGCGAGGTCCCAGATCGGCATGGACGAGAGATAGGCGAATCCCAAATCGAGAATGCGCGGGGTCAGGCTGAACAGCTTGCCTTCGCTGCGCACATAACCGAGCGACTCCAGGGTCAGCAGGATGCGGCGGGCGCCGGCGCGGCTCAGCTCGCTGCGCTGCGCCACTTCGGTCAGTGTCTGGCGCGGGGCGCTGGCACTGAAGGAGCGGATGACCTGCAATCCGCGCGCAAAGGATTGCACATAGCCGTCGCCGGGTTTAAGGTCTGCGATGCGTGTGGAGGCGGGATTTGCCATGGTTGAAAAAATCTCCTAGAATTCATTATACGAACTCTTGTTCTAATGTCGAACAAAATCTGGTGGATCGGAAACTCTGCCTGAATTCGCGGCTTTGCGCGCCCGGTCACCCGGGCGCTACTCTGGCGTGTTGCCTGTTTCTGCCCTGTTGCCCTGTTGGAGACAATTGAATGATCAACAAGATTGCCCGCTCCATCGCCGATGCGTTGGCGGATGTGAAAGACGGATCAACCATCCTGATCGGAGGTTTTGGCACCGCCGGTATTCCCAATGAACTCATCGATGGCCTGATTGCGCAGGGCGCCAAAGACCTGACCGTGGTCAACAACAACGCGGGCAATGGCGAGACCGGGCTGGCGGCGCTGCTGAAGGCCGGGCGGGTGCGCAAAATCATTTGCAGCTTTCCACGCCAGGCCGACAGTCACGTGTTCGACGGGCTTTACCGCGGCGGCAAGCTGGAGCTGGAACTGGTACCGCAGGGCAATCTGGCCGAGCGCATTCGCGCAGCCGGTGCGGGCATAGGCGCATTTTTCTCGCCCACGGGTTACGGCACGGAGCTGGCCAAAAATCCGGATGGCTCGGCCAAAGAAACCCGCGAGATCAACGGCAAGCAGTACGTCCTGGAGATGTCGATTTACGGCGACGTGGCGTTGATCAAGGCGGAGCAGGGCGATCGTTGGGGCAACCTGACGTACCGCATGGCGGCGCGCAATTTTGGCCCGGTGATGGCCACGGCTGCGGCAAAAACCGTGGCCACGGTGCACGAGATTGTCGAGCTTGGAGCGCTCAACCCCGAGCACATCGTGACGCCCGGCATCTTCGTGCACCAGATTGTGAAGATAGACCGCGTGGCAACCCGGGCAGGCGGCTTCAAAAACGTAGCCTGAATCTGTTGCGATCATTTGCCATCATTGACCAGCCATCCGGACGGAGCAACCCATGACCTACCAGAAACGCACCAAAGACCAGCTTGCCGCCCGTGTGGCGCAAGACATTTACGAAGGCGCCACCGTCAACCTCGGCATCGGCATGCCGACGCTGGTGGCCAACCATATCCCGGCCAGCCGCGAGGTGCTGTTGCACAGCGAAAACGGCATTCTCGGCATGGGCCCTGCGCCTGCCGAGGGCGCGGAAGACTATGACCTCATCAACGCCGGGAAACAGCCGGTGACGCTGCTCAAGGGCGGCTCGTTTTTTCACCATGCCGACAGCTTTGCCATGATGCGCGGCGGCCACCTTGATATTTGCGTGCTCGGTGCGTTCCAGGTGTCGGCCACAGGCGACCTGGCCAACTGGCACACCGGGGAAAAGGAGGCGATCCCCGCCGTGGGCGGCGCGATGGACCTGGCCCTGGGCGCCAAGCAGATCTGGGTGATGATGGACCTGCTCACCAAAAAGGGCGAGAGCAAGGTGGTGGCGCAATGCAGTTATCCGCTCACCGCCATTGCCTGCGTCAAGCGCATTTATTCGGAACTCGCCACGCTGGCGTGTACGCCGCAGGGTCTCAAGCTCATCGACAAGGTCGAGGGCCTGACGCATGGCGAACTGGAAAAACTCGTCGGCTTGCCGATAGCCGTTTGATTTTTGTTTGATTTTTTAATTAACCAATCCGTTCGGGCTTGAAGGGCCCAGGTCCTGCTCAGGTCCTGTATTGAACGGAGATTCAGGAGACATTGCATGAACCAGGCTTTTATCTGCGATGCCATTCGCACCCCCTTCGGCCGCTACGGCGGCGCCTTGAGCAGCGTGCGCACCGACGACTTGGGCGCGATCCCGCTCAAGGCCCTGATGGCGCGCAACCCCAACGTCGACTGGCAACTGGTGAGCGACGTGATCTTCGGCTGCGCCAACCAGGCCGGCGAAGACAACCGCAACGTCGCACGCATGTCCAGCCTGCTGGCCGGCTTGCCGCTGGAGCTGCCCGGCGCCACCATCAACCGCCTGTGCGGATCCGGCCTGGACGCCCTGGGCACGGCCGCCCGCGCCATCAAGTCGGGCGAGGCCCACTTGATGATCGCCGGTGGCGTCGAAAGCATGAGCCGCGCGCCGTTCGTCATGCCCAAGGCCGAGAGCGCCTTCGGCCGTGCCAATGCGGTGTATGACACCACCATCGGCTGGCGCTTCGTCAACAAGCTGATGAAGGAAAAGTACGGCGTCGACGCCATGCCAGAAACCGCCGAAAACGTTGCCGTCGACTACAAGATCAGCCGCGAAGACCAGGACAAGATGGCCCTGGCGAGCCAGCTCAAGGCCGTGGCGGCGCAAAAGGCCGGCTACTTCGATGCCGAAATCACGCCCGTGACCATCGCGCAGAAAAAGGGCGATCCCATCGTGGTGGCCAAGGACGAGCATCCGCGCGAGACCTCGATGGAAACGCTGGCCAAGCTCAAGGGCGTGGTGCGCCCCGACGGCTCCGTCACCGCCGGCAATGCCAGCGGCGTCAACGACGGCGCCTGCGCACTGCTGCTCGCCGACGAGGCCAGCGCGGCCAAAAACGGCCTCACACCCAGGGCCCGCATCGTCGGCATGGCCACGGCCGGCGTGGCGCCGCGCATCATGGGCATAGGCCCGGCGCCGGCCACGCAAAAAGCGCTGGCACTCACCGGCCTGACGCTGGCGCAGATGGACGTGATCGAGCTCAACGAAGCCTTTGCCGCACAGGGCCTGGCCGTGCTGCGCCTGCTCGGTTTGCAGGATGACGACTCGCGCGTCAACCCCAATGGCGGCGCCATTGCGCTGGGCCACCCGCTCGGCGCCAGCGGTGCCCGCCTGGCCACCACGGCCGTCAACCAGCTGCACAGGGGCGGCGGGCGCTATGCGCTGTGCACCATGTGCATTGGCGTGGGGCAGGGCATTGCGGTGATCCTTGAGCGGGTCTGATCGACTTGCCCTTGGGCCGTCATTGAACGGCCAATGAGCTGCCATGTCACGGTTTGATTTGCTATTTATTTAATAGCAATCTGCGCATTTCTCTTTCTATTGGACGTCAGGCGTCCGAACCCTGTTTTATTTCCGGAATTCAGAGCTAATTCATAGTTACAAGGAGACAGTCATGCCTTTCAAATTCTCTGTAGCACGTCGCACCCTGGGCCTCGCCGCACTCGCGCTGGCTGCTGCCGGCTTGCTGCCGGCCACGGCCGGCGCCCAGCAGTTTCCGACCAAGCCGGTGCGCATCATCACGCCGTTTCCGGTGGGCGGTGGTCCCGACGGCGTGGCGCGCCTGGTGGCCGACAAGCTGTCACGCGCCTGGGGCCAGCCGGTGGTGGTCGAGAACCGGCCCGGCGGCAACGGCTTCATCGCGATCGACGCCTTCAAGCGCGGCAGCAAGGATGGGCACGACCTGATCGTGCTCGACAACGTGCACCTTGCAGCGTATCCGTCGTTGTTCAAAAAGCTGCCGTACGACGCAAGCAAGGACTTTGATGCGCTGCTGCCGCTGTTCAAGACCTATTTCTTCTTCACCGTGCCGACCACCAGCAAATACAAGTCAATCGCTGACCTGGTTGCCGATGCCAAGGCCCACCCCGGCAAGCTGGACTACGGCTCCTGGTCGGTCGGCAATCCGGTGCACCTGGGATCGGAGCTGTTTGAGTCCGCAACCGGCACGCAGATGGAGCATGTGATTTACAAGGAAACCACCCAGCTCTACACCTCGGTCTCCACCGGCGAACTCGCCTTCGCGCTGGGCAGCAGCGCCACTGCGGGGCCGCTGCAGCGCGCGGGCAAGCTGCGCTTCCTGGCGGTGGCGGCACCGAAGCGTGTGGCGGCCTTCCCGGATGTGCCTACGGTCGGTGAATCCGGTGGTCCGCAGGGCTTCGAGGTCACCGGCTGGAATGCGATGGCGGTGCCCAAGGGCCTTCCTGACGCCGTGAGCGACAAGATCAAGCGCGACATCGAGAAGGCGCTGGCCGAGCCCGACGTGCTTGAGAAATTCAAGAGCTTTGGTTATGAGCCCTTCCCGCAGACGCGCGAGCAGTTCAACCAGTTCGTGCAGAGCGAAACCCGGCGTTTCGGCGACGTGATCCGCAAGGCGAACGTCTCGCTGGACTGACAGGCCCTGCCCGGCGTCTGCTGCTTGTGTCTTCCACCGGACCTTCGGGTCGTTGATTGGGAAAGTGCCAGCATGAACCACCTTCGTACAGGACGCCGTAGCCTGCTGCTGGGCGCGCTCGCAGCGCTGGGCGCTCCAGCGTGGGCCCAAAACGCCAAAGCGATCAAAATCGTCGTGCCTTTCGCACCCGGTGGGGGCAACGACGTGTTCGCCCGCCAGATGGCAAAAAGCCTGGGCGAGTTGCGCAATCAGAGCGTGATGGTGGAAAACAAGCCCGGCGCCGGCGGCAACCTCGGCACGGAGCAGGTCGTGCGCAGTCCGGGCGATGGGACCACGCTATTGCTGGGGCACTCGGGCACGGTGTCGATCAACCCGGCGCTGTACAAGCAGCTGAAATACGACCCGCAGAAAGACCTGGCGCCGGTCGCCATGTTTGCCTCGTCGGCCCTGGTGCTGGTGGTGCCAGCCTCGTCATCGGTGAAGACGGTGGCCGACCTGCTGGCGCTGGCCAAATCACAGCCCGGCATTCTCAACTACGCGTCCAGCGGCAGCGGCACGGGCGGCCACCTGACGGGCGAGATGTTCGAGCAGAAGAGCGGGGTCAAGATCGGCCACATTCCGTACAAGGGCACCGTCCCCGGCCTGACGGACCTGATCGGCGGCCAGGTGCAGATGATGTTCAGCGTCATCCCGCCGGCGCTGGCGCTGGTCAAAAGTGGCCGCCTGCGGGCCGTGGCGGTCACCGGCAGCCAGCGGCTTCCCTCGCTGCCCGAGGTGCCCACCATCGCCGAGTCCGGTGTGCCGGGCCTGGCCGGATTCGAAAGCACCCTGACCTACGGCATCCTTGCGCCCCGCGGCACGCCGGAGGCCACCATCAGGGAGCTGTCAGGGCAGATGCTCAAGATCGCCGCCTCGGCCGATTTCCAGTCCCGGCTGGAGGTGGAGGGCGCGGTACCCCTGCTGGGCGGTCCCGCCGACTATGCCGCCCTGATCAGGAAAGAAAGCGCCAAGTGGGCCGAGATCGTGAAAGTCTCCGGCGCGACGGTCGAATGAATCGCCGTCCAGGATGAGGCGCTTGATGGTTGCCGGCCCTGTAACATCGGGCCCCATGGCGCCGCCTTCCCACAACACTGCATTAGTCTCACCGCTCTCCTCAGGGCCCCGCGCGCCATCGTGTTCGTGCGGCCGGGCCTGAAAGCCATGCCGCCGTGAGTTTCCCGCTGATCACCGATCCGTTTTTCTATGCGGTGGCCGTCCCTGCGGTGCTGATGCTGGGCATCAGCAAAAGCGGGTTTGGCGCGGGCTTTGGCTCACTGGCGGTGCCGGTGATGGCGCTGGCCGTGACGGTGCCGCAAGCTGCCGCGATCCTGATGCCGGTGCTGTTGCTGATGGACCTGCTGGGCCTGGCCGCCTTCCGCAAGGATTTCGACCTCAGGTTCCTGCGCTTCCTGATTTCCTGCGGATTGGTGGGCACGGTGGTGGGGGCGCTGCTCTTCAAGGCGCTGGATGCCAGGATGGTGGCCGGCATAGTGGGTGTGTTCACGCTGCTGTTTTTGGCGCAGCGCCTGCTGTTTCCGCCCCGACCCGACAGCGCGCCGCCACCCCAATGGCTGGGGGCCCTGTTGACGGTGACCTCGGGCTTCACGAGTTTTGTGGCGCATGCCGGCGGGCCGCCGTTGAGCGCCTATGTGATTCCGATGCGCCTGAGCCCCCTCAAGTTCACCGCCACCATGGCGGCCTTCTTTTTTGTGATCAACCTCTCCAAGTGGATTCCCTACGGGCTGCTGGGTCTGCTCGACCTGCGCAACATGGCGACCTCGCTGGTGCTGCTGCCGCTCGCTCCGGTCGGCGTGTGGATGGGCGTGCGTCTGGCCAGACGCATCAGCCCGGTGCTTTTTTACCGGCTGCTGTATGTCGGCATGCTGCTCACCGGCTGCAAGCTGGTCTGGGACGGACTGCACTAGGTGTAGTTGAGCCCGAGGTTGTTCCAGGAGGCAGCATGACCCGGCTGGATGCGTAGCGGCGCGACCGAAGCGGCTCCGACCCGCACCTGAAGCGCGTCGGCGCGAGGCGAAAATTTGGGCGGCCCCACGTCACGAGCACGCCCGACCGTGCACGTTTCGCCGATGGCACCGCACCAGGCCGTCAGCAATCAGGGAGGGATCCCTCGAAGTGCCGGTCTGCACGGAACATGGCGCTGCCATGACGCACACTTCACTGGAGCTCGGCGAGCAGCGCCTTGGCCTCCTGCAGGTCCGCGGTGTCGAAGCCTTCGGTGAACCCGCCGTAGCTCTCGCCCAACATCTGGCGGGCCTCCGCCGGCTTGCCCTGCTGCCGCCACAGCCGGCTTAAGGCCATCGCCGCGCGCAGCTCCAGCGATCGGGCGCCCTGCCGGCGAGCAATCGCGATCGCCTTCAGGAAGCAGGCTTCGGCTTCGTCCCGGCCGCCGGCGCCCGCCCCCTCGCGGCTCGGCTGCAGCAGCGTCAGCTCCCCCTTGAGCCGATACAGCTCCGCCTCGTACACGCGCTCTTGCGTTCGGTCCACCATGGCCAGCGCCTCGGCCAGCGTCTTCAGCCCTGCCTCGGCTTGCCCCGCTTTTCCGTAGGCTTCGGCCAGCAGCGCCAGGAAATGCGGCCTCCAAAGTTCCGCCCCGGTGGCCCGATAGGCGCTCAAACCCTCTTGCATCCTTTCGATGCCTTCTGCTGTGCGTCCCTGCTCGGCCAGCGCCCAGCCCGAGAGGATGATTCCGTAAGCCAACCAGAACGGGAAGCCGTGCTCGGTCGCGAGGGCGAGGATGGCCTGCGCCAACTCGCGCGTCGGCTGCGCCTCGCGGCGGTGCAGATGAAGCTCGGCGGCAAAGATCAAGGCAGTGGCCGAGACAGGAGGGTGGGACAGGGTCTGAGCCAGAGCGAGCGCCGCCTGGCTGCGCGCCAGGGCTTGGTCCGGATAGCCGAGCAGCCACAGGTCCAAGGCTGCGAAGGCCAGCCCCGCCACGCCGGGCTCCGACCCATAAAAGACGGCAGGCGAGTAGTGCTGCCCAGGGTCATAAAGGGCTAAGACCTGCTCCAGTTGCGCTTGGGCGGGGACCAGCTCGCCGAGACTGAGCAAGCTGGTGCCCAACGCCCGATGGGCTTGTACGAGCAAGGCAGGGTCTTGCGCCTTTTGGGCCATCGTAAGGAGTTGCTCCCCCAACTCGCGTGCGGTCGGCAGTTCCCCACGGACTTGATAAAACGTGCGCAGCCCCACCAGGGCAGGGAAGAGCTGGATCGTTTCCCCGAGCTGTCGACACAGCATCAACGCCCGGGTATAAGTTGCCTCCACTTCCGGGGCAGCGTGCCCCTTGGTGGCCATCCAGGCCGGACCGAGGGTGATCAGGAGTGCGAGTTCCTGCCTGGCGCGCTCCGGCGCATCGGGCAGGGTCTCAAGCAGGGCCAGGGCCGTGGTGAGGTGGGTGACCGCTTCGGCATCGGCGGAGCGCTGCACCGCCTGGCGCCCGGCGCAGTGGAGGTATTGCACCGCCTTCGGCGCGTTGCCGCTGCGGCTGAAATGATGCGCCAGCTCGCTGCAGTGCTCCTCGAGCTGGGCGCTGAACAGGGCCTCAATCGCCTGGGCCGTGCGCTCATGCAGCGCACAGCGCCGCTCGCTCAGCAGCGAGCCGTAGCTCACCTCCTGGGTCAGCCCATGCTTGAAGCTGTACTCCACCTCCGGAAACGCCGGCTGCTCGTAGATGAATTCCCCGGCCTGCAGCTGCGCCAGCAGGCTTTTCAGCGCGTCTTCGGGCTGCTGGGCGACGCGCGCGAGCAGGCTCCAGGGAAATGCTTTGCCGATCACCGCCAGGGTCTGCAGCAGCGCTTTCTCGGCCGTCCCCAGCCGATCGATGCGGGCGGCCAGCACCCCCTGCACAGTGGTCGGGATGTGCAGGGCGGTCGGGATCCGCTCGATACGGTAATGCCCGTGCTCGCCGCGCAGCACCTGCTCCTCGATCAGCGTCTGCACCACTTCCTCGATGAAGAAGGGGTTGCCTTCGGTCTGTTCCAGGATCAGGTGCTCGAGCGGGGCGAGCCCGGCGGCGTCGCCCAGCAGGGCTCGCAGCAGTTCCTGGGCCTCGTCTTTTCCCAGGGGATCCAGCCGCAGCTGGGTGTAGTAGCTCCTGTGGCCCCAGTCGTGCCGGTACTCGGGCCGGTAATTGACCAGCAGCAGGATGCGGGCGTTGGCCACGCTCTCGCCGAGAAAGCCGAGGAAAGCCTCGGTCTCGCTGTCGAGCCACTGCAGATCCTCGACGATCAGCTCGAGCGGCTGGGCCATGCTCTCGCGCACCAGGAGCCGCTTGATCGCCTCGAAGGTGCGCTGCCGGCGGATCTGGGGGCTCATCTGCGCCAGCGTCGAGCCCGGCTCGGCGAGCCCCAGCAGCTGGAACAGATAGGGCAGGCTGCCCTCCAGCGCGCGGTCCAGGGTCAGCACCTTGCCGGTGAGCTTCTCCCGCCGCCGGCGCTCGTCGTCCTGCGCGGTGATCTGGCAGTAGTTCTTCAGCAGCTCGATCAGCGGCAGATACGGATAGGCCTTGCCGTGCGAGACCGAGAAGGTTTCCAGCACCAGGCAATCGGGCGGCGCGCGCAGCTTGAACTCGTGGCACAGCCGCGACTTGCCGACCCCCGGCTCGCCGACCACGCCGACGATCTGGCCGTGCCCGGCCTGCGCCAGCGCCCGTGCTTCGCGCAGTTCCTCGAGCTCGCGGGCACGGCCGACGAAGCGCGCCAGCCCGCGGCTGGCCGCCACCTGCAAGCGGGTGCGCAGCGGGCCAAGACCGAGCACTTCGAAGACGGCGAGCGGCTCGGGCAGCCCCTTGATCGGCGTCGCGCCGAGCGCCTTGACCGCGAAATAGCCCTCGGTCAGCTTGTGGGTATGTTCGCTCGCGACGATCGAGCCGGGCACCGCGATGCTCTCCATGCGCGAAGCGATGTGGATCGTGTGTCCCACCGGGTCGTAGTCGGTGTGCAAGTCGTCGGTGCGGATTGCGCGCACTACCACTTCGCCGGAGTTGACGCCGACGCGGATCTGCAGCGCTATCCCCTGGGCCAGGCGCACGCGGTCGGCGTAGCGGCGCATGTCCTCTTGCATGCGCAGCGCCGCATAGAGGGCCCGCTGCGCATGGTCTTCGTGCGCAATCGGCGCGCCGAACAGCGCCAGGATGCCATCGCCCATCGACTTGGCCACATAGCCTGCGTAGTGATGGACGGCGTCCATCATCAGCGCCAGCACCGGGTCGATCAGGCGGCGGGCGTCTTCGGGATCGAGGTCGTGGATCAGCGCGGTCGAGCCGGCCATGTCGGCGAACAGCGCGGTGACGGTTTTGCGTTCACCGTCCGGTGCGCCGCGGGCCTCCATGGCCGCCTGTGCCGCCAGGATGCGCTCGGCCAGGTAGGGGGGCGTGTAGTCGATGGGGGCGCTGGCCGCAAGCGCCGAGCCCAGCGCCGCGTTCGGGGCCGGTCCGCCGAGCGGCGCGCCGCATTCGCTGCAGAACTTGGCGCTCGCGCTCGCCTCGTGTCCGCAGGCCGGACAGGCACGCGGCAGCCCGGCGCCGCATTCCTCGCAGAACTTGGCGCCTGTCGGATTCTCGAACCCGCAGCTTGCGCAGCGCATAAGGCTTACCCCGCCTTCGGGGTTTCAAGGTGCAACAGTTCCTGAATTTTATCAGGGCAGGCAGCTCGCCGGGCTTGTCGCCCAGGGACTGCAGGCCGTCACCAGAATTATTTCTTTCTTGCCATCAATGTGGTCAAAATTCAACCAACGCCAATACCTTTCCTGTTCGAGGAGCGCGGCATCATCGATGGGAAGGGCATGGGCGCGCTGTATAGCCGGTTCCTGGCCGGCAGGCGCAGTGCGTTGCCCGAACGATGGCCGGGCGCTGCAGCGTGATCGGACAATGTCATCGGGGACGTGGCTGGACTCAACACCGAGGAGGTTTACGATGGCTACGAAGAACACAAAACGGCCGAGCGTGCGCAAGCCTATCGCGCTCGCCCTGCAAGGCGGCGGAATGCACGGAGCGTTCGCCTGGGGCGTGCTCGACCGATTGCTGGAGGACGGCCGGCTTGAAATTGAAGGCGTCAGCGCGACCAGCGCGGGTGCGATGAACGCCGCAGTGCTGGCCTACGGGCTGCTAAAGGGTGATTCCGAAAGCGCGCGCCAGGCGCTGCACGATTTCTGGCGCGCTATTTCACAATCGGCAGAGCGCTACAGCCCCTTCCGCCAGCTGCCATGGTTAAAAGGAGGCCACAGCTTCGGGTTGGACCACTCGCCCTTGTACCTGATGGCGGACGTGATCCTTCGCATCCTGTCGCCGTACCAATTCAATCCCCACAACATGAATCCGCTGCGCGAGATACTGCAGCAACAGGTCGATTTCGACGCGTTGCGCCAACATTGCCCGATCCAACTATATCTCTGTGCCACCAATGTCGAGACCAGCAAAATACGCATCTTTTCGGGCCAGGACATGTGTATCGATGCGGTACTTGCTTCGGCCTGCCTGCCAACCCTGTTCCAGGCGGTAGAGATCAACGGCGAACATTACTGGGACGGTGGCTATGTCGGCAACCCGGCCATTTTCCCGCTGATCTACCACTGCAGCACACACGATGTGGTGGTGGTCCATATCAACCCGATTGTGCGCCCCGGCGTACCGACCAGTCCGGCCGACATTCTCAACCGCGTCAACGAAGTGAGCTTCAATTCGTCACTCATGCGTGAGATGCGTGCGATCGCCTTCGTCACCGAACTGATCCAGAAAGGCAAGCTCGATCGTGGCGAGATGAAGGAGGTGTTGATCCACTCGATCCGGTCCGACCAGACCATGGCCGCGCTCGGTGTATCGAGCAAGTACAACGCCGACTGGGACTTCCTCTGCTCCTTGCGTGACAAGGGACGGATTGAGGCCGAGGCGTGGCTCGAGGAAAACTACCACCACATCGGCCAGCGCTCAAGCATCGACATCGGTAGGGAATTTCTTTAACTAGAAAACGGTGATTGGATGGGTCCGAATGTGCCGTTTGCCGGTCGTGCAGTCGGATGCAGCGCTTTTTTAAAATTCAAATACCTGGCCATGTTCAAGCATTCCTGGCTGATAGGCCTTCAAGGCTGCGGCGACTTCCAATGCGGTTAGCGCCCTATCGCCTGGCTTCATATGGGTGATGAAGATTTCCACAGGAACGCGCAGCTTGCTGATCTCCTCGGCCAGCAAGGCGGGGCACAGGTGCTTGGAGGCCATGGCGATCGCGTAGTCGCGGTTGCAAAATGCGGTCTCGATGATCAGATAACGCAGGTTGCTGATGCCGTTGACAGTTTTCCACAGGGCATCGTTGGGACCGGTATCACCGGTAAACACCAGGCTCGCGGCACCACTGTCCAGACAGTAGCCGACGGCCGGCACCAGGTGATTGGCGGAGAGTGCGGTGATTTTGCGTCCGGCCAGCGACACGGTCTCGCCTCGGCTGATCTCGCGATACTGCAGATAGGGCGCCTCAGGCCGCGGCAGCATGGTGAAGTCAGGCCAGATGCAATTGTTGAAAACGTGGACACGCAAGGCATCGAGCGTCTCCCTGGTGGCGTACACCGTCAATGGTGTGTTACGCCTATAGCCGACCGTATCGACCAGAAAAGGAATGCTGCAAATATGGTCCAGGTGCGAGTGGGTGACGAAGACGTGGTCAATGCGCACCATTTCGTCCAAGGCAAGATCACCGACGCCAGTACCGGCATCGATCAGCACGTCGTCGTCGAGCAGCATGGCGGTTGTGCGCAGGTTCGCGCCGATTCCGCCGCTACACCCCAGAATTCTCAGCTTCATACGGATAAACAGATAAACGTATACGCCCGGATAGGAAATCCAGCTGCCTGAGTGCAAGTATCGTAGCCGTTGGCCCAGCCGGCAAGCGCCGATTCCCGTTTGCGAAACCTGGTTTGTGCGAGAGACAGTGGCCTGAATAGGGTGTCTCAGGCTCCAGGTGTTGAGTTGCAATAGATTGTTCCGATTGAGTCGGGAGGCTGGGAGGTCCGCATGATCAGGCCAACCTCGCCACGCCCAACGGGTGCGAGCGGCAACAGCAGGGCGCCCCAACTCCGGGCCGGCTCTGCGTTGCAGGCTAGAATCGTTTTCGTTTCCAGACGTATCCCTGCGGCACGTTTGCTCCCTCCTCACTGCGGCCCTTTTTAATTCCCTCATGAGTCTCAAGAAGCTAGGTCGATACGATCTCATCCGCGTGCTCGGCAAGGGTGCCATGGGGCTGGTATACGAGGGGCGTGATCCCAATCTGGACCGCCGGGTGGCGATCAAGACCATCAAGGTTGAAGACCTGTCGGAAGAGGAAGCCGCTGAATATGAGGTGCGCTTTCGCACGGAAGCGCGCTCGGCCGCGCGCCTGCAGCACCCCAACATTGTCAGCGTGTACGACTCCGATCGCGATGGCGACATGGCCTATCTGGTCATGGAATTCATCCACGGCGATGACCTCAAGCACCACCTGGACAAAGGCAAGCTCTATACGCTGGCGCAGACCCTGGGCATCATGGGCGACCTGCTGTCGGCGCTCGACTATGCGCACCGGCAGGGCGTCGTTCACCGCGACATCAAGCCCGCCAACCTGCTGATCCAGGGCAATGGGCGCGTCAAGCTCACCGATTTTGGTGTGGCCCGCATCCAGGATTCGAGCGAAGCCACGCGCACGCAGGGCACCATGGTGGGCACGCTCAAGTACATGTCGCCAGAGCAGGTCCAGGGCCGGCCGGTTGACGCCCGGGCTGACCTGTTCGCCGCCGGCATCGTGCTGTACCAGCTGCTCACGGGCAAGCGGCCATTTGACGCCGATACCGACTTCGCCATCATTCAGCAGATCGTGGGTCACACCGCTGCGGCGCCGACCTCCTTCAACCCGAGATTGCCCGCCGCCATCGACGCGGTGGTGGCCCGGGCTTTGGCCAAATTACCGAGCCAGCGTTTTGCGACGGCGCGGGAATTCAATGCCGCCCTGCAGGCGGCCACCCGCGAAGCGGCTGACCCGGCGGTGGTTCCGCCTGCCAGCCCGGCCAGCTCCGCAAGCAGTTCCACCTGGACGGGCACCCTGCATCCGGGTGAAGCCCTGGTCGGCCTGCAGTCGGGCACCAGTACCGATATCCCCATCGTGACGCAGGAGCTGGAGTTGATCTACTGGAAAGAGATCAAGGACTCCACCGATGCCGAAGATATCCGGGGCTTTCTCGCCAAGTTTCCCGAAGGCATCTACGCCAGCCTGGCACGTCGCCGCCTGAGAAAACTCGGCGAGCTGGCCGGTGAGGATTCGGATATCGGTTTGGATGCCGGTCTGCGGTCGGATGTGGGCACGCCGGTCATGCCGCTTTCTCCTTCTGCCACCCAGATGGACAAGACCGTGCCCGAGTTCAGAGACCGGTCTTCTGGCACGGCTGATACCGCCCCGAGCCCTGCCGACATGCACGCCAGGGAGCCTGGACAGGCTGCCGTGCAAACTGCGCGGCCGCCACCCGTGCAAGGTGACGACACGGTGCCTGCACGGGCCGCAAAAGTTGCGCCCGCCGCGCCGGCATCCCGGCGCCTGACCTGGGCCATTGTTGGCATGACGGGCATCGTGGTGCTTGCGGCCGGCATCGGCTTCAAATTGGCGTCGGGCCCGGCTGCGCGGCCTGCAGTGCAGTCTGCCGCACCGGCCAATACCGGTGTTCCGGTTGCGGCAACGCCGGCAGCACCAGCACCCATGGTGCAAGCCGTAGCCGCCCAGCCCGATGCGCCCGCTGCGGTAGAAGCAGCCCCGGCGGTGGTTAAAACACGGTCGAATGACAAAGGCAGGCCGGCCCAACAGGCTCAGGCCAAAACCGAAGGGGCGGCGACCGCCCCCCCGCTGACGCGCGATGCAGCCACCGCTCCCGACCCGGCGGCACCTGCCCACCCACGGCAATTCTGTGAAGGCCGCAACCTGGTGACTTTTGAGATCTGCATCGCGGTGCAGTGCGCCAGGCCGCTATTTGCCAGCCATCCGGTCTGTGTGGAGCGGCGGGCCCTCGAGCAGCGAAAGCGGGAGTCCGAGCAATCGCTCCGGTAGTCCGTCCCCAGCTCCCGCATGCTACAAAAACAGTAGCTGCATGTGTTCATTGATAAAGTTGGGTTGAAGCGATTTTTCCTTCAAAGTCAGCCGTGCCAGTCCTGAGGCCGGGGCTGCGCCGCTTGCGCGCGCTCCTGCGCCATCTGTTCTTCCAGCTGCAGCCGCCCCTGCGTGGCCACGGCGATGAGCTTGGTGCGGTCCTTGCGGTGCGGGTACATCTGCTCAAACAATTCGAGGTTGTGCTGGCGAAAGCGCATGGCGGTTTGGCGGGCTTCGTGCGGCGGCTGGCCCAGCAGCTCGAGTACGGTGCGGGCGCTGCGCAGGCTGGACTCAAACACCTCGCGCTCGATGCGCATCACGCCGCGGTCGCGCAGGGCATTCCAGTGCGTCACGTCGCGCGCGCGGGCCACGATCTCCAGATGCGGAAAGTGCTCTTTCACCAGGTCCACGATCTTCAGCGACTGCTCCATGCTGTCCACCGATAGCACCAGGATTTTGGCGCTGGCGGCACCGGCCGTGCGCAGCAGGTCCAGCCGTGTGGCATCGCCGTAAAACACCCGGAGGCCGAAGGCGCGCACGGTTTCCACCATGTCGGCGTCGTGCTCCAGCACCGTGGCTGGAATGCCTTGCGCCAGCAGCATGCGGCCGACGATCTGACCGTAGCGGCCAAAACCGGCAATGATGATGGGCGCGGCCTGCTGCTCGGAGATTTCTTCGAGCTGGGGCGTGTTGCAATTGGCATAACGCGGCAGCAGCAGCTTGTCGATGGCCACCAGCAGGAGCGGGCTGACCAGCATCGACAGCGCCACCGCACCGATCAGCAGCGAAGCGGTTTCGGGTGCAAACACCCGCGCACCGGCAGCGGCCTGAAACACCACAAAGGCAAATTCGCCGCCTTGCGCCAGCAGCAGGGCAAACACCGGGCGCTCCTGGTAGGGCAGCTTCATAAGGGTGGCCAGGCCGTAGATCAGCATCAGCTTCAGGCCCAGGAAACCCAGCAAGATGACGGCCATCAGGCCCGGCGACTTCATCAGCACGCCAAAGTCAATGCTCATGCCCACGGCGATGAAAAACAGGCCCAGCAGCAGGCCCTTAAAGGGCTGAATATCGGTTTCCAGCTCGCGCCGGTACTCGCTTTCGGCCAGCAGCACGCCCGCCAAAAAAGCGCCCAGCGCCATCGACAGGCCCACCAGCTGCATCAACGCGGCAATGCCGACGACCAGCAGCAGCGATGCGGCGGTGAAGATTTCTGGCGTGCCGCTGTTGGCAATCCAGCGCAGCAGCGGGCGCAGCAGCAAGCGGCCGCCGAGAATGATGCCGCCGATGACTGCTATGATTTTAAGAGCTTCAATCGCTTTGTGGGATTGGGCTACGGCTTCGTTTTCGCCGGCCACCGCACCCAGCAACGGCAGCAGCGCCAGAATCGGAATGGCCGCCACGTCCTGAAACAGCAGAATAGAAAACCCGGCCTGTCCGCTGGACGTGGGCATCAGGTTGCGCTCGCCCATGGTTTGCAAGGCGATGGCGGTGGACGACAGCGCCAGGCCCAGGCCGGCCACCAGCGCGATCTGCCAGCTCACGCCAAACGCCATGGCCGCGCCGGTCAGCAGGGCGGCGCAGCCCAGCACCTGGGCGCTGCCCCAGCCAAAGATGGGCCGGCGCAAATTCCACAGCCGCTTGGGCTCCAGCTCCAGGCCGACGAGGAACAGCATCAACACCACGCCGAATTCGGCAAAGTGAAGAATGTCCTGCACATTGGTGACCAGGCCCATGCCCCAAGGGCCGATGGCAATGCCCGCGGCCAGGTAGCCAATGATGGAGCCCAGGCCGAATTTCTTGGCGAGCGGTACGGCGACAACGGCAGCTGCCAGGTAGATGAAGCTGTTGGTGAGCCAGGCGGGGGCGTGTTCCATTAGCGGGTGATTCCTGCGTTTGTCGTTGTACCTGCGTCCTTGCTTTCCGGGTCCGCTTCGATGCTGGCCTCGTCCCTGGGCAAGCGGTCTTTCGTGGGCACTGCGCAGGCGGGGTATTGTTCGAGGTCCTCGAGCTCGGGCCAGTCGGGGTAGCTTTGCAAACGCTGGCTGAAGATGGCCAGGTGCTGGTCGACGGCCTCCGCGCTGACCCGGTGCGCACCGTGCAGCACCATGGGCGGCAAAAACCGCATGCCGCACAAAATGGCGCTTTGCTCATAGGGCGGCAGGAAAGCATCGAAAAAATAGCGGTTGTAGCCTTGGGGATGGTAGGAAGTCTCAGGCCCGCCGGTGGTCGCCACCAGCCATAAATCCTTGCCTTCAAGGGCGTGTCCGCCTTGGCCATAGGCCCAGCCATACGTCAATACGTCGTCCAGCCAGAGCTTTTGCAGGGCGGGCATCGAGTACCACTGGATGGGGTGCAGCAGCACCACCAGCCGGGCCTGCGCCAGCGCGGCCTGCTCCCTGGCGACGTCAATGGCGTAGTCGGGGTAACTTGAATACAGGTCTTGCACCTGCACGCGCGGCAGCGCCTTGGCGGCCTCCATCAGGGGGCGATTCACCCGGGATTCACGCCACGCCGGATGAGCCGCGATGACGTAGATGTCGGTATTCGCAGCCTGATGGCCGGCGCTGTCCGCCATGTGAGGGTTTGTGAGAACGGTGTCCATGCCGTTACCATAGCGGAAAAGCAAGCATGGAACTTGCACCCGTATAAGTTCTTCAGCACCAGAGGAGAGTTGTATGCCCGTGGTCGTGATTGCCAATCCAAAGGGGGGCGTCGGCAAGTCGACGTTGGCCACCAACATTGCCGGCTACCATGCGTCGCAGGGCCATGCGGTGATGCTCGGGGACGCCGACCGGCAACAGTCCTCGCGGCTGTGGCTGGGTTTGCGCCCGCCCGCTGCGCGCCCCGTCGCGACCTGGGACCTGAATGCAGACCTGATCGCCAGACCGCCGCGGGGAACCACCCATGTGGTGCTGGACACACCGGCCGGCCTTAACGGCTGGCGTTTCAACGACATCGTCAAGCTGGCCGACAAGGTCATCGTGCCGCTGCAGCCCAGCGTGTTTGATATTTTCGCCACGCGCGCCTTTCTGGACGAGCTGGCCGAGCACCGCCATGCCGGCAAGATGCAGGTGGGCGTCATCGGCATGCGGGTGGACGCCCGCACGATTGCCGCCGACAAGCTGCGCGACTTTGTGGAAGGCCTGGGGCTGCCGGTGCTGGGTTATCTGCGGGACACGCAAAACTACATCCATCTGGCCGCCCGGGGGCTGAGCCTGTTTGACGTGGCGCCCAGCCGCGTCGACAAGGACCTGGAGCAGTGGCAGGGCGTCTGCCGCTGGCTGGACGAGTAGGCGGGCAGGCGGGGAGGGGGCTTGTCGCTGATCCGACAAGCACGGTCCCCTGCAGCCGCTAAAGTCGGGCCATGAAGACCTTTCAAACCCTGTCCGAACTGGCGGCCTGTACCGGCCAGGAAGTCGCTGTCAGCGAGTGGCTCACCATCACGCAGCAGCAGGTCAACCTGTTTGCCGAGGCCACGGGCGACCACCAGTGGATCCACGTTGACCCCGAAAAGGCTGCGGCCGGCCCCTTCGGCGGACCCATCGCGCATGGGTTCCTGACGCTATCGCTGCTGCCGCGGTTTTTTGAGTCATCGTTCGAGGTCATTGGCTCGCGCATGGGCGTGAATTACGGCCTGAACAAGGTTCGTTTCACGGCTCCGGTGCCCGTGGGCAGCCGCCTGCGTGCCCGCATGAAGCTGCTGGCGGCCGAGCCGATCGACAACGCCGGCATGCAGATGACCTGGGAGGTGACGGTGGAACGGGAAGGCTCGGACAAGCCGGTGTGCGTGGCCGAATCGCTGGTGCGGCGCTACCCCTGAAGGGTGGCGGCTGGGGGTGCGCCTCAAAAGCGTCTCAATTCACAAGCAAAAGCCGCTCAATTCAAAGCCGGTCAGTTGCGGGCCAACTCGCCTTGTCCGCCGGAAGCAGGACTCTGTGCCCCGGCAAACCCGTTTTGCCGCCACGCCTCAAACACCGTGACCGCCACGGTGTTGGACAGGTTGAGGCTGCGCTGGCCGGGCCGCATGGGAACCTTCAGGCGCTGTGCCAGCGGAAAGGATTCCCGTACTTCGGGCGCCAGGCCCCGGGTTTCAGCGCCAAACACCAGCCAGTCGCCCGGCAGGAAACGCATGTCGTACACGCTGCCGGCGCCTTGCGTCGTCAGGGCGAAGAGCCGTGAGGCGGGTGGTTGCTCGCTATCCAGCAGCGCCTGCCAGCTCGCATGGCGCAGCACCTGGGCGTACTCGTGGTAGTCCAGCCCGGCGCGCCGCATGTGCTTGTCGTCCATCGAAAAGCCGAGCGGCTCCACCAGGTGAAGACGGCAGCCGGTATTGGCCACCAGGCGAATCACATTGCCGGTATTGGGCGGGATTTCGGGCTCGACGAGAACAATATTGAACATGGCTCGATTGTCGTTGCTAGCCGGGTACGACATGCAGTGAGCCAACGTGGGGGCCGAGGTTTTTCCGCAGGGCCGCCCCCAGGAAAAATGCGCCCCTCGGGGGCAGAGAGCTACACGCAGCGAGTGAACGTGGGGGCTCTTAATCCCAGCAGGGGCCGCGGGACTGGCTTTGCCAGACCGCAGGCGCAGCGGCCCCCTCGGGGGGCAGAGAGCTACACGCAGTGAGCGAACGTGGGGGCCATTACTCCGTGCGTGCCAACACCACCGCGGTGATGTGGGCGGCGCCAGCTTTGCGCAAGGCGCGGGCCGCGGTGAAGAGCGAGGCGCCGCTGGTCATCACGTCATCCACCAGCACCACGCGCCGGCCTTCCAGCTCGCCCACGCGCAGCGGATCGACCAGAAAGGCGCCCTCGACATTCGCCAGCCGCGCCTCGCGCTTCAATTCGCTTTGCGGACGCGTGTGTTTGACGCGCAGCAGCAAGCGCGCGTCGGCCCGGCCGATGGTCCGCGATTGCCGGGCCAGAGCGCTGGCCAGCTCCCAGGCCTGGTTGAACCCGCGCGTCTGCAGCCGCGTTGTCGACAGCGGAACCGGAACAATCCAGTCGCTGGCCTGCAGGTCGCCCAATGCCTGCAGCACGCCGGGCGTCTGGAGCAGCATGTGCGCAAAGAAGGCAGCCCAGCCGGGCTGCTCGCCAAATTTGTAGCCGGCAATCAGTGTCGACCAGGGGTAGGCGTAAGGCACCGCGGCCAGCGCCCGATCGAGCGGGGGGCGCTGGCGCACGCAGCTGCCACACAGGCCGGGACCACTTCTCAGGCCCATGGACAGGTCGGCTGGCAGTGCCAGCGCGCAACTGGCACAGCGATGCTGCAACGGCGCAAAACGCGCCAGGCAGGGCTGGCACACCTGGCGTGCCGGCCAGCTGCGGCAGACCGCGCACCGGCTGACCAGGCCGGGCAACGGTGGCAGCGATAAACGGGGAAATAAACGGGAGGCAGGCGGGCGTGTGTACACCGTGTCAATATACTCGCGTACCTTTCTGCGCACTGCATCATCTCACCAATGACCACCACCCAGCGACCGCCCACACTCGATCCGCTTGCCGTCAGCCGCTGGCAGCGCACGGCGCCGCTGGCCTCGCCGTGGCTGCATGAGGAGGTGGCCCGCCGCATGCAGGACAGGCTGCAGTGGATCAAGCTGCAGCCCGAGGCCTGGGCGCATTGGGGCGCTTTGCGCGGCGGCCTGCAGGCCCACGCCCAGCTGGCAAAAACCTATCCGGGTTCAATCTGTTATGTGGCGGAAGCCAGCATGGATCGGTCGCAAGTAGCTATGAAAAAGATAGCGTCACCATGGTGGAACCCGAAGCAATGGGGCGCCGCCCGCCCGCGCTTTGAAACGCCACCACCGGCCAGCGTGGATATGTTGTGGGCCAATATGGCGCTGCATGAGGCGGCCGACCCGCAAGCCCTGTTGGCCCAGTGGCACCAGGCTTTGAAAGTCAGCGGTTTTTTGATGTTTTCCTGCCTCGGGCCCGACACCGCACGGGAGTTGCGCGAGGTCTACACACAGCTGGGCTGGCCGCCCGCAGGACATGACTTGACCGACATGCACGATTGGGGCGACATGCTGGTGCAAACCGGTTTTGCCGAACCGGTGATGGATATGGAGCGCATTACCCTGACCTATGAGACCCCGGCGCGTCTCTTGCAGGAGTTGGCCGAACTGGGTCGCAACTTCCATCCTGCCCGCTTTCCGGCCTTGCGCGGGCGGGCCTGGAAAGCGCGCCTGGAGCAGGCGCTGGCGCGGCACCTGGTCCGCAGCGAAGATGGCCGGCTGTCGCTCACGTTCGAAGTCATTTATGGTCACGCGCTGAAGGCGCCACCCAAAATCAAGGTCAGCGCGCTCAGTGCGGTGTCGGTGGAAGACATGCGCAACATCCTGCACGGGCAGCGGCTGCATTCCTGAGCTGCGGCGTGACGCCTTGCGGTCGGCGGTAGTCCGGCGGCGGGATTTTTCATTGATTTCCATGGAAGTTGGCGGTGACGCCCGATACCGTTCAGCCCTTGTCAGACGCCGTTCCGGCCGGGCCCGTCAAAGTCCCGTCTTCCCCGTGGGCCGGCCCTTCAACAAGCGTGGGGCGAGCGGTTTTGCCGGAGTAACAGGGGGTTAAACCCGGCTACAATCCAAACTGAATTTTGGGTATGTTCCCGAGCCTCATGCGGCCAATGCGGCGTATTGGTTGCAGTTTTTTGGGGGTTGCCACGTGCTGCAGCCAACACCAGCGTTTCGTTTCGCCACCTTGCCCGCGCAGGGCAGTCACGGCCAGGAGGCCGTGCAGTGGCTTCTCAAGCGTCACTGTTCCGTCACGCCGGCTCAACTCGGATGGCTTTATGTGTCGCTGTGCGTGGTATCGCTGGGTATCGCAGCATTTTTCTGGGCACAGGGCGCCACGCTGGTCATGCCCTTCGCGTGGCTGGAGTTGTTGGCGGTGGGGGCGGCCTTTCTGGCGTATGCGCGCCATGCGACCGACGGTGAAAAAATCGTCCTGCAGGGTGAGCGCTTGGTGGTTGAACTGGAAACGGCAGGGCGTACGCAACGGGCCGAGTTCAATCGTGAGTGGGTTCGGGTCGAGCCCAAGGATGGAGATGGTTCGCTGATCGAGGTATCCGGGCAGGGGCGGTCGGTGCGGGTGGGGCGGCATGTGCGGCCTGAGTTGCGCCCAGCGCTGGCTCGCGAGATACGCTGCGCGCTGCGAACCTGTTGAGCATGTGCATGTGCATGTGCATGTGTGTGTGCTGAAAGTCTGGGTCAGTTCAGTTGCGGCAGGGTGACCTGCCGCTAACTTTATAATCAGCCGGTTAATTTGGTCGGATAGTTCGGTGAGTAATGGAAGCAATAAAAGTGATCACGATGAACGTAAGCAACACCATGAGCAAAATGACACGGCTTGGCATGCAGCATGCGGGCGCAATTCTGGCCTCTGCGGCTGCATGGGTCGGCACCGCCGCCCACGCCGTCAATGACCTGCCCGGTGGTCCGGCTGTCAACCAGCTCAACTTGCATCCTGCAGTCACCAAAATCGCCGAAGAGCAGAACTGGCTGCACTGGTTCATGATGATCATCTGTCTCGTGATTTTTGTCGCGGTGTTCGGTGTGATGTTCTATTCCATCTGGAAGCACCGCAAATCGGTGGGCCACAAGGCGTCCAATTTCCATGAGTCCACCGCGGTTGAAATCGCCTGGACCATCGTGCCTTTCGTCATCGTGATCGCCATGGCCTTGCCAGCCACCAAAGTGCTGGTCGCCCAGAAAGACACGACCAGCGCCGACGTCACCATCAAGGCCACGGGCATCCAGTGGAAATGGGGTTACGACTACATCAAGGGTGAGGGCGAGGGCATCGGTTTTGTTTCCACGCTCGACAACACGCACCGCGAAATGTCGGACCGGGGTGGCCCGAAAGCCGGTGAAGCGCCCGACAACTACCTGCTCAAGGTGGACAACCCGCTGGTCGTGCCGGTCAACAAGAAAATCCGCATTATCACCACGGCCAGTGACGTGATCCATGCCTTCATGGTGCCGGCATTCGGCATCAAGCAGGATGCGATTCCCGGCTTTGTGCGCGACACCTGGTTTCGTGCTGAAAAAATCGGTGACTACTATGGCCAGTGCGCCGAGTTGTGCGGCAAAGAGCACGCCTATATGCCCATCCACGTGAAAGTGGTGTCCGCCCAGGACTACACCGCCTGGGTGGCGGTCAAGGCAAAGGAAGCGGCAGCCAAGGCGGATGATCCGACCAGGGTCTGGACGCTGGTGGACCTCAAGGCCCGCGGCGAAAAGGTGTATGCGGCCAACTGCGCAGCCTGCCACCAGGCCAACGGCAAGGGCGCAGGCCCGATCAAGCCGCTGGACGGCTCTGCCATTGTGCTGGATGCGGACCACAACAAGCAGATCCAGGTCGTGCTGAACGGCGCCGCCAGCGGTGCGATGCCGTCGTGGAAGGCGCTCAGCGATACCGACCTGGCTGCGGTGATCACTTACACCAAGAACAACTGGTCCAACCAGACCGGCCGTTTGGTACAGCCTGCGCAGCTTCAAGCCGCACGCAAGTAAGGCGGGCAATTCGCCCCGCCCGATATCCCGATACCGCAAGACCATTTCGTCAGCCGTAAAGACAAAAGCTACAGGCACAAGCCACCAAAGGAAGCCAAGATGAGTGCAGTTCTAGACCATCACGACCACGCGCATGATGACCACGACCACCATGCCCCGACGGGCTGGCGTCGCTGGGTATTCGCGACCAACCACAAGGACATTGGCACGCTGTACCTGCTGTTCAGCTTTTTCATGCTGATGTTCGGTGGCGTGCTGGCCCTGTTGATTCGCGCTGAACTGTTCCAGCCCGGCCTGCAGCTGGTGAACCCTGAGCTGTTCAACCAGCTCACCACCATGCACGGCCTGATCATGGTGTTCGGCGCCATCATGCCGGCCTTCGTGGGCTTCGCGAACTGGATGATTCCGCTGCAAATCGGTGCGGCCGACATGGCATTTGCCCGCATGAACAATTTCAGCTTCTGGCTGATGATTCCTGCCGGCCTGATGCTGGCCACCTCGTTCTTCATGCCGGGCGGTGCTCCCGCTGCTGGCTGGACGCTCTACGCGCCGCTGACGCTGCAGATGGGCCCGTCCATGGACGCCGGTATTTTTGCGATGCACATTCTGGGCGCTTCGTCCATCATGGGCTCGATCAACATCATCGTGACCATTTTGAACATGCGCGCACCCGGCATGACCTTGATGAAGATGCCGATGTTCTGCTGGACCTGGCTGATCACCGCCTACCTGCTGATCGCCGTGATGCCTGTGCTGGCCGGCGCCATCACCATGACGCTGACGGATCGCCACTTTGGCACCAGCTTCTTCAACCCCGCCGGCGGCGGTGACCCGGTGATGTACCAGCATATCTTCTGGTTCTTCGGCCACCCCGAGGTCTACATCATGATCCTGCCGGCGTTCGGCATCATCAGCCAGATCATTCCCGCGTTCTCGCGCAAGCGCCTGTTCGGCTACGCGTCGATGGTGTATGCCACCGGCTCCATCGCGATCCTGAGTTTTGTCGTGTGGGCTCACCACATGTTTACCACTGGCATGCCCGTCACCGGCCAGCTGTTCTTCATGTATTCGACCATGCTGATCGCGGTGCCCACCGGCGTGAAGGTGTTTAACTGGATCGCCACCATGTGGAAGGGTTCGATGACGTTCGAGACGCCCATGCTGTTTGCCGTGGGTTTCATCTTCGTGTTCACCATCGGTGGCCTGACAGGTGTGATTTTGTCGGTCGCACCGATTGACACCCAGTTGCAGGACACGTATTACGTGGTGGCCCACTTCCACTACGTGCTGGTGGCAGGCTCGCTGTATGCCCTGTTTGCCGGTTACTACTACTGGTCACCCAAGTGGACTGGTGTGATGTACAACGAAACCCGTGGCAAGATTCACTTCTGGTGGTCGCTGATTTCCTTCAACGTGACGTTCTTCCCGATGCACTTCCTGGGTCTGGCTGGCATGCCGCGCCGCTATGCCGACTACCCGATGCAGTTTGCCGACTTCAACGCGATTGCCTCTGTCGGTGCCTTCTTCTTCGGTGTGGCACAGGTGTACTTCTTCCTGTTCATTGTGGTGCCCACGATGCGCGGCCAGGGTGCCCCCGCCAGGCAGAACCCCTGGGTTGACGAAGGTGGCAAGGGCGCTGAAGGTCTGGAGTGGGAAGTCCCGTCGCCAGCACCTTTTCACACCTTTGAAACCCCTCCCAAGCTGGATGCCACGGCAACCCGCGTGATTGGTTGAACCACCCGATAACCCGATAGCGCACGATGACACCTGACCAAAAGAAAAGCAATTTGCGGCTGGCACTGATCCTGGCTTCGGTTGCGCTCGTCTTTTTTGCGGGTTTCATGGCCAAAATGATTTTTCTCGGCCACTGAGCCAGTCAACGCTAGTCAACAGGCACAACTTTGATGCGGCTCAAGAGCGAGAATTTCAAGATGGTGGGCAAGCTGGGCGTTATCGTGCTCGGCATGTTCGCTTTCGGCTATGCGCTGGTGCCCATCTACAAGGCCATTTGCGAGATGACCGGCATCAATGTGCTGGCCCTGTCTGACCGGCAAATTCCCGGTGCCACATCGCAGCTGCCGGCCAACACGCAGGTGGACCGCACCCGGACCATCACGGTGGAGTTTGATGCCAACTCGCGTGGCCCCTGGCATTTCAAGCCGGCCCAGAACACGCTGCAGGTGCACCCTGGTGAATTGACCACGGTGATGTACGAGTTTCAGAATGTGCAGGACCGCACCATGTCGGCCCAGGCCATTCCCAGCTATGCCCCGGCCCAGGCGGCCGCTCATTTCAACAAGCTGGAGTGTTTCTGCTTTAGCCAGTACACGCTGGCGCCCGGCGAGAAGAAGCAGTGGCCTGTGGCTTTCGTGATCGATCCCAAGTTGTCCAGGGACGTCAGCACCATCACGCTGTCGTACACCTTTTTCGAAGTAGGCGGCAAGACGCCCGCTGCGCCCGCTACCTCCGGCGCAGCCACGGCTGCGGCGGTACCCGGCGTGCGGGCTGGTGCATGAGCATGGCCGCCGGTTCTTCGAAAAAATCCATCTGGCGCACGGCCAAAGCGGTCGCGTGGTCTTTTGTGGGCTTGCGGGCGCGCGGTGACTATGAAGAGGACATCAAGAATTTGAGCCCTGTCCACATCATTGTGGTGGGCCTGGTGGGTGTTTTTGTATTTGTGGCGGCCTTGGTGCTGCTGGTGAACTGGGTGGTTGCGCGCTAGGGCCTTGGCGCGCAGCAAGCCTTCACGGTTTTGAATCAGAAAATTATTGGAAATTCGAGAGAACAGGAGTCGAGCGATGTCATCAGCAACCCATGCGGGAACCCCCCACTACTTTGTGCCCAGCCCTTCCCGGCATCCGGTAATGGCGTCCATTGGCCTGTTTTTTGTGATCCTTGGCGCCAGCCAGTGGGTCAATGGCGCAGGTTGGGGCGCCTGGTCGGTAGCCTTCGGCCTGGTGTGGTGGCTTGGCACCCTTTTCCAGTGGTTCCGTGACGCCATTGCCGAAAGTGAAAGCGGTCTGTACGGCCGCAAGATCGACCTGTCATTCCGCTGGAGCATGAGCTGGTTCATTTTTTCCGAAGTGATGTTCTTCGGTGCCTTCTTCACGGCGCTCTGGTGGGCCCGCGCGCATTCCGTGCCGGCCCTCGGCAGCCTGGACAACGCGCTGCTGTGGCCTGACTTCAAGGCTGTCTGGCCCAGCATTGCAGCCGGCGCCACCGCTTCGCCTGCCGACATCATCGAGCCGTTCACCACCATGACGCCGTTCTGGTTGCCCACCATCAACACCGCGCTGCTGCTGAGCTCGGGTGTGACGCTGACCATTGCCCACCACGCCCTGCGTGACAACCTTCGCGGCCGGACCATTGCCTTCATGTGGATGACCGTACTGCTGGGTATCGTGTTCCTGTGTGTCCAGGGCTACGAGTACGCGCACGCCTATTCCGAGTTGAACCTCAAACTCACATCGGGCGTGTATGGCTCCACCTTTTACATGCTGACCGGTTTTCACGGCTTTCACGTGTTTGTCGGCATGCTGATGCTGCTGTTCATCACCCTGCGCCTGCAAAAAGGCCATTTCACCCCCGAGAAGCATTTCGGCTTCGAAGGCGCCGCCTGGTACTGGCACTTTGTGGACGTGGTCTGGCTGGGCCTCTACATCCTCGTTTACTGGCTGTAAGGCGCCACTTTCAGAGGGTGGTGTGCGGGCCCTTCGGGGGCCGCACGGAACGTGAAGTACGTGACGTCCTCTGGCCGGCTGCGGAAGGTGCGGTAGATGCGACAATCACAACCAAGTAAAAACAAAGGCCGCTGAATGCGGCCTTTGTTTTTGAGCGCCAAGTTTTATTTGCCGACCGGTATGCCGGTAGGTTGTATGTAGCCCAGTTTCCACGCGATCAGAATGCACACAAACAGCAAGACCGAAAACCCGACACGGAACGCCAGGGCGCGCGCCATGTTGCTGGTTTTGCGCTTGCCGTCGGTGCCGTCCTTGAGCATGAAAAAGAGCGCGGAGCCAAGGCTGGCGATGATGGCGATAAATGCCAGTGCAACAAGATAAGTCATGACCCGGATTATCTGCCCATGACTTCCGCTTTGCACTCGCCCCGCTTCTGGCTGCTCACGCTGGCGGCGCTGCTGGCGGCGGGGGTGACCTTTTCCCTGGGCCAGTGGCAGTTGCGCCGCGCTGCCCAGAAAGAAGCGCTCCACGCGTCCATTGAAGCAAAAAACAGCCTGCCCCCCCTGGATAACCGGGCATTTGGTGCTGCTAAAGAGATAGCCAATGAAATGCACCGGCGGGTATCGATTCAAGGGACGTGGCTGCCTGCGCATACGATTTACCTGGACAACCGTCCCATGGGTGGCAAAACCGGCTTCTGGGTGCTGACGCCGCTGGCATTGCAAGGCAGCAGCCAGGTGGTGCTGGTGCAGCGTGGCTGGGTGCCGCGCGATTTCACCCGCCGCACGCGGCTGCCGGAAGTCTCGACGCCGGCGGGACTGGTGACCGTGGAGGGCCGCATTGCCCCGCCACCGTCCAAGCTTTACGAGTTCAAGGGCGAGGATGTGGGCCGCATCCGGCAAAATCTGGATCTGGATGCTTTTCGCGCTGAAACCGGTCTGCCGCTGCCCGGTGTCGCGTTGCTGCAGACCGGTGTACCCAGTGAGGGTTTGCTGCGCGAATGGGCGGCACCCAACCTGGGGGTGGAAAAACACTACGGCTACGCTTTCCAGTGGTTTGCGCTGTGCGGGCTGGTGGTCATCCTTTATGTCTGGTTTCAAGTGATTCATCCCTTACGCGCCCAACGCCGCGCCCAACTGCCGTGACAAACGCCGTGACAAACGACAAATCCGAATATTCCTCACCACACGCCGCCACCCCTGCGGCGTCCGCAGCGCAAGACCAGCCGCTGGGCCTGACGGTGCACGCGATGCCGATGCTGGACGCATCGCACGCGCGGGCCCCCGGTACCGTTGCCGGCCGCTGGAAAATGCTGGCGGTGCTGCTGGTGTGCGCCGCTCCGGTGATCGCGTCCTATCTCACCTACTATGTGATCCGGCCTGAGGGTCGCCGCAATTTTGGCGAACTGATCGATCCGCAGCGGCCGCTGCCGCCCATCGCCACGCAGGCCCTGGACGGACAGAAGGGCGAGTTGCCGGCCCTGAAGGACCAGTGGCTGCTGATCACGGTCGCGGGTGGAGCCTGCGACACGCGCTGCGAGAGCAACCTGTATTTCCAGCGGCAGCTGCGCGAATCGCTGGGCAAGGAAAAAGAGCGGCTGGACCGTGTCTGGCTGGTCAACGACGAGGCGGCCGTGCGCGAGGCCCTGCGGCCTGCGCTGGCCGCGTCCACCGTGCTGCGTGTGGCGCCGCAGGAATTGGCGAAGTGGCTGGAACCCGCCGCGGGCCAGCGCCTGCAGGATCATCTTTACCTCGTCGATCCGCTGGGCAACTGGATGATGCGCTTTCCGGCGGACATGGACGTGGCGGCTGCGGCCAAAGCCAAGCGTGACCTGGAACGTTTGCTGCGCGCCTCCGGCAGCTGGGACAAGGAAGGCAGGTGAGTATGGCCCCCACGTTCGCCCACTGCGTGTGGCTCTCTGCCCCCCGAGGGGGCGCTGCGCCTGCGGCCCGGCGGAGCCGGTTCCGCGGCCCCTGCTGGTTTAGAACCTCTGCGATTACTCACGGCGTTTGCTGGCTTAGAACTCTATCGCGCATGGCGATGGCTGGCTCTCTTTAAACATGGCTGCACAAAACCTCTACGACCTGAGTCCGGCCCTGCGCCTGATGATCATGGGGCTGGCCGTGGCGCTCGGCCCGTTGGCCTGGGTCTGGTTGCACCACAAGCATGCACCGGTTACCCGGCGCCTGCGCGTGCTGACACTGGTCACCCTGTTTCTGACCTTCGACCTGGTGATTTTTGGCGCCTTCACCCGGCTGACAGATTCCGGCCTGGGTTGCCCTGATTGGCCGGGCTGCTACGGCAGTGCCAGCCCGGTCGGTGCGCAGGTGCATATCGAGGCCGCGCAGAGCGCCATGCCCACGGGCCCGGTCACGCATTCCAAGGCGTGGATAGAAATGGTTCACCGTTACCTGGCCACGGGCGTGGGCGTGCTGATCCTCACGCTCACCGTCGTCAGCTGGCTGGAACGCGAGCGGGCACACATCTCGCCAGGCTGGCCCACGGTGACATTGCTGTGGGTCTGTCTGCAAGGCGCGTTCGGTGCGCTCACCGTCACGATGAAACTGTTTCCAGCCATCGTCACACTGCACCTGCTCGGCGGCCTGATTTTGCTGGGGCTGCTGCGCGCGCAGTCGGTGCGTTATGCGCAGGCGCAGGGGTCCTCCCTGATCGCCGAGCTGAGCGCGGGCACCCGGCTTTTTGTCTTTGCCGCGTTCGCCTTGCTGTGGCTGCAGATTGCCCTGGGGGGCTGGGTCAGCACCAACTACGCGGTGCTTGCCTGCACCGACTTTCCGAGTTGCCAGAGCTCGCTGTGGCCGGCGATGGATTTCAGCCAGGGCTTTACGCTGTGGCGCGAACTGGGCGCCGGCCATGATGGCGGCAATATCAGCTTTCAGGCACTCACCGCCATCCATTACGTGCACCGTCTGGCCGCCTATGCGGTGTTTGCCGCGCTGATGCTGCTGGCCGCCAGGCTTTACCGCGTGCCCACCCTGCGTCCCGACGCGCGCTGGCTGGGCGGCCTCACCCTGCTGCAGGTGGCCACAGGCCTGAGCAACGTCGTGCTGGGCTGGCCGCTGGTGGCTGCGGTGGCGCACACCGGCGGCGCCGCGGCGCTGGTGGTGGTGCTGACCGGCATCGTTTTTTCCAGCCGCAGCATCCCCAGCCCCGTCCATGCGTCAAAATGGAAAGCTTCGAGATTGTCCGCATGAACCCCAGCAACCCTGCCGCTTCGGCCCCCCATTCCCGCACACCATCCAGGTTCGCCCAGTTCTACGCGCTGACCAAGCCACGCGTGGTGCAGCTCATTGTGTTTTGCGCGCTAATCGGCATGGTGCTGGCCGTCCCCCATGTCCCGACCTGGCCCGAGCTGAGGCTGGCACTGATCGCCTGTGCCGGCATATGGCTGGTGGCGGGGGCGGCTGCGGCCTTCAACTGCCTGGTCGAGCAGCGGATTGACGCCAAAATGCGGCGCACGGCCTGGCGCCCCACGGCCAAGGGCGAACTCAGCAACCCCCTGACCCTGGCCTTCTCCGCAGCCCTGTGCGCTGCGGGCTCGGTGATTCTGTATGTGTGGGTCAATCCGCTCACCATGTGGCTGACTTTTGCCACCTTTGTCGGCTATGCGGTGGTCTACACCGTGATCCTCAAGCCGCTCACACCGCAAAACATCGTGATCGGGGGCGCCTCGGGTGCCATGCCGCCGGTGCTGGGCTGGGCGGCCATGACGGGCACCGTGGGCCCGGAAGCGCTCATCCTCTTCCTGATCATTTTCCTCTGGACCCCCCCGCACTTCTGGGCGCTGGCGCTGTACCGCGTCGAGGACTACCGCAAGTCCGGCCTGCCCATGCTGCCCGTCACGCATGGCAACGAGTTCACGCGGCTGCAGGTGTTTTTGTACACGTTGGTGCTGTTTGCCGCCTGCCTCATGCCCTTTGTTTTCAAGATGAGCGGCTGGCTCTATCTCGTGGTGGCGGTCGTGCTCAGCGTGGGCTTCAGCTGGCATGGCTGGCGCCTGTGGCGCAGCTACTCCGACGCACTGGCGCGCAAGACCTTCCGCTTTTCATTGATCCATCTCTCGGTGTTATTCGCAGCCCTGCTGCTGGACCATTACCTCGTATGAAACCTGTCACCCTGCCACCCAGCCGCCGGCTCGCCCTTCAAACCATCGCCGGTACCGGCTTGCTGGCAATCACGGCAGGCCTCTTGACGGCCTGCGCGCCCGACAAGCCCCAGTTCAAGAGCATTGACCTGACCGGCGCCGACTACGCGCAGGGCTTTGCGCTCGCCGACCATAACGGCCAGGTACGCACGCTGAAAGACTTTGCCGGCAAGGTGGTGGTGGTATTTTTTGGCTACACCCAATGCCCCGATGTGTGCCCGACCTCCATGGCCGAACTGGCCCAGATCAAGCAGCTGCTGGGCCCCGATGGCGACAAGCTGCAGGCCATCTTCATCACGGTGGACCCCGAGCGGGACACGGCCGAATTGCTCAAGGCCTACATGACCAATTTCGACCCGACCTTCCTGGCGCTGCGGCCCACCATGGCCCAGCTGCCCGAAGTCGCCAGGGACTTCAAGGTTTATTACAAAAAGGTCGATGGCAAGACGCCTGCCAGCTACACCATGGACCATTCCGCGGGCAGCTACGTTTTTGACGGCAAGGGCCGCATCCGGCTGTACAACCGCTATGGTGGCGGCCCCGAGGCACTGGCGTCCGATATCCGCCTGCTGCTCAAAAACACCTGATCAGCGCCGCGCAGCGGCCATAAAAAGGCCCGCACCTGATTACGGGGAGCGGGCCTGGTTGCACGTTAGCGTGCCGAGGTGGAACTCAGGGGAGGGCGCACCATGCTTTTGGTGCGCGACTCCCTGGCTCAGGCGTAAGCCGCCAGCACCTTTTTCATTTTCTTCATCGCCGAGACTTCAATCTGGCGAATCCGTTCGGCACTGACCTGGTACTCGTCCGCCAGATCGTGCAGGGTCATGCCGCCTGAGCCATCATCGTTGACCTTGAGCCAGCGCTCTTCCACAATGCGGCGCGAACGCGGATCCAGCTCTTCCAGCGCGGCGCTGATGCCGTCACTGGCCAGGTTGTCACGCTGGCGTGATTCGATCAGGGCGGTCGGTTCCTGCGTGGCATCGGCCAGGTAGGCAATCGGTCCAAAAGCGTCTTCGCCGTCGTCGCTGGGGCTCGGGTCCAACAGTACGTCGCCGCCCGACATGCGCTGCTCCATCTCGATGACTTCCTCGCGCTTGACGTTCAGCGTCTTGGCCATCGAGTCAATCTGGCCTTCGGTCAGCGTGTCGCGGTGCGTCGCCACATCGGCGTCGCCCTTGAAACCCTGTTTCATCGAGCGCAGGTTGAAGAACAGCTTGCGCTGGGCCTTGGTGGTGGCCACCTTGACCATGCGCCAGTTTTTCAGGATGTACTCGTGAATCTCGGCCTTGATCCAGTGCATGGCATAGCTCACCAGCCGCACGTTCTGTTCCGGGTCAAAGCGCTTGACTGCCTTCATCAGGCCGATATTGCCCTCCTGGATCAGGTCGCCATGCGGCAGCCCGTAACCCAGGTACTTGCGGGAAATCGACACCACCAGGCGCAAGTGAGAGAGCACTAACTTACCAGCGGCCTCAAGATCGTTGTGTTCTTTGAGTTTTTTGGCAAATTCCTGCTCCTGCTCCAGGGTGAGCATGGGCAGACGGTTGACCGCCGAAATGTAGGCGTCCAGATTGCCCAGCGGGGGAACCAGCGACCAGGGATTGACGGCAGCCACGGCACCGGCGCGGGGCGCGGAAACCGCAAGGGCGCCCGTCAGGGCCTGGGGGGACAGAGCATGTGACACAGTCGAACTCCTTTTCTAGGACGAAATATTAGCACTCCATTAGAGAGAGTGCTAAGCAATAGGTTCAATGCCGCCGATAGCATAAGGCTAACCCGTGCTAACCCTTGGTTTTCACTCAGTTGTAGGTATGACCCCCCAGCGTCGACTTGGTTCTGGGGGTTTGGTTACCCGTTTGTAAAGGCGGGTCGGCGTTCATTGCCAGGGCCTCGGGTGATGGATTGCGCTGCCTCAGTCAAGCAGGCCGCCGCGCTTCGGGAAGCGGCCCAGTTAGTGGTATTGGGGGTCAACCTGGAGTCGCCCGTTCACTTTTTGTGAACATTTAATTAAATTGAACAAAAGCGGAATTTTGTTTAAAATTCGCTCTCGTTCATAAAATGTGAACGTCTTTAAATTATGAACAAATGGGCGATCCCAAACTTCTAATCGAGCGTGCAACGGCTGAGTTAAGGCGGTTGGGCCTTGACGTGGTCATGGTGGATCCGCCCCAGGATACAACGCGGTTTCTGGCGGATGCATGGCTGCGTATTGGCAAGGGCGGAGAACATATGGACTATGTGGTCGAAGCCAAAAGCAGGCTGACGCCCGCGACCCATGGGGCGGCAACCATGCAACTCCAGCACGCCGCAGCTGCGACCGGGCTCGCCCCTTTGCTGGTGACGGAATACCTCACGCCGCCCATGGCTGAAAAGCTACGTGGGCAAAAGCAGCAGTTTGCGGATACGGCAGGCAATGCCTACCTGGAAGGCCCCGGCCTGCTGGTCTATGTGACAGGATGCAAGTTGCAGGACAGCAATTTGGCCCCCAACGCTGGCAAGGCGTACACCCTGACGGGCTTGAAGGTGATGTTTGCGCTGCTTGGCAACCCTGAGCTTGCCAACGCGCCACACCGTGCCATCGCAGCAGCAGCGGGCGTAGCGCTGGGTGCGATTCCGGCCGTGCTGGCCGACTTGCAGCAGACTGGCCATTTGCTGGTGCTGCCAAAGCACCGGCGCCTCAACGCCACCAAACGGTTGCTTGACGAATGGGCGCTGAACTATGCGCGCAGGCTGCGGGCCAAGACCTTGCAGGCGACCTATCTTGCGAAAGACTTTGACGCCTGGCAACAGTGGCCGCTGGATGCCCAGGCCTTGTGGGGTGGTGAGCCAGCGGCGAATCTGCTGGTTGACTATCTGGTGCCGGGTGTGCTCACGATTTATGCCGACAGGCTTCCGCCAAAACTGCTGGTGGAGCAACGCATGACAATTGTTCGCGGCGCGCAGGCGGGCGACCGTGTGCTTGAGTGGCGAAAACCGTTCTGGGGAAATATGCCAGCCACAACGCGGCCAGACACGGTGCATCCCGTGCTTGTGTATGCCGATTTACTCGCAACAGGCGATGCCCGCTGCATCGAAACCGCACAGCTGGTTTATGACGAACACCTTGCTCGACTTCTCCCTGCGGCCTGAGCTGGCCCTGCACGCCCGGGTGGTGGCTGACGTGGAGCCAGCCGCAGCGGCCATGAGCATTGCGCCGCTCATTGCTGGCGCCTTTGCGCGCGACCTGCATCTGCAATACGGGCACGGCATCAACATACAGCGTCAAACAGAAGATATCGACTTCGCATTGGCCGTGCCGGACTGGGCAGCTTTTGCAGTTTTGCATGAGCGTCTGATCGCAAGCGGCGCATTTGCGGGTTCAACTACGGCGGCGCATCGGCTGCGGCATCACAGCGGCTGGCCGGTCGATCTGGTACCGTTCGGCGGGGTTGAATCCCCTGAACGAAAGATTGCCTGGCCACCACGTCACGAGTTCGCCATGGACGTGTTTGGTTTTCGTGAGGCACTGGCAACTGCGCACGTCGTCTTGTTGCCAGGCAATGTGCGGACGCGAGTGGTGTCGCTTCCCGCGCTCGCCTTGCTCAAAATTGTTTGCTGGCAAGACCGGCACTACGCCTCCCCGCGCAAGGATGCACACGATCTGCAGATGATCCTGCGCCACTACCTGATTGCCGGCAATGAGTCACGACTCTGGGATGAATTTGTTGGCTGGACACAGGACGATGATTTTGACTACGAGCTTGCCGGTCCACCCATGCTGGGCCACGATATTCGCCGCATGCTCGATAAACATGGTCTTGATCAAGTGACCCATGTGCTGCTGCCGCAAACGGACACTGGCAAGCCGGGCCTCTTGCCCAACGAGATGAATTCCACCGACCCGGACCGCGCACTTGCCTGGCTAAATGCGTTGCTGCGCGGCCTGATGGACACAGAGATACCCAAGCCATGAACTCCGCCATCATTGTCCAGAAACCCTGGAACTACTGCAACGTGCTGCGCGACGACGGCATGAGCTATGACGACTAGGTCGAGCAGCTCACTTACCTGCTGTTCCTCACAAGTTTCAGGACCCGGCCAAGCTGCGCCGCCTGGTGGTGGACCTGATCGGTTGTGAAAACTGGTCGGCCAGCCTGGACATTTTCTGGCTCAAGGACGACAGTCTGGTCGACAGCGACAACCTGCCGCCGCCCGACGTGATTGCCCAGAAAATCGTCGATGATCTGGAAGCGGCTCGGGAGGAGTTCAGGTTGATTGCCGGTGGCTTGGGGAGCGATCTTGCGGTGGAGGTCGGTGGTTAGTTTGCTATTATTTTAATAGCTTATTAAGCAGGTTCTGTATGGGGTAGAGTCCTATTTTGCTCTCAGTTCCAGCCCGGCGCGCGTCCTAGTGGTTAGCCCCAATGGTGGGCGCGGCGGGCGATGCTGATACTGACACGGCATTGTGAGTTCGCCGTGTGCGGCGCGGGCACAACACGACAGGGGCGGCTCTTGCCCGGAACCTTCAGGAACGCTGTGTATGGCCGGTGTCACGATCAGGGCAGTCAAGAAGAACTTCGGCGAAGTCCCCATCCTTCATGGCGTGGACATCGAGATCCAGGACGGTTCGTTTACTGTGCTGGTCGGCCCCTCGGGCTGCGGCAAGTCGACGCTGCTGCGCATGATTGCCGGGCTGGAACAAATCAGCGGCGGCGAGATCCGCATTGGCGACAAGCGCGTCAACGACTTACCGCCGAAGGCGCGCGATATCGCGATGGTGTTCCAGAACTACGCGCTGTACCCGCACATGACGGTGCGCGAGAACATGGCGTTCTCGCTCGAACTGGCCAAGCAGGACAAGGCCACGGTCGCCAGCAAGGTCGCACGCGCCGCCGAGATCCTGGCGCTCGGTGCGCTGCTGGATCGCTACCCGCGCCAGCTGTCGGGCGGCCAACGGCAACGCGTCGCGATGGGGCGCGCGATCGTGCGCGATCCGCAGGTGTTCCTGTTCGATGAACCGCTCTCGAATCTCGACGCCAAGCTGCGTGTCGCAATGCGCAGCGAGATCAAGGAACTGCACCTGCGCCTGAAGACCACCTCGATCTACGTCACTCACGACCAGATCGAGGCGATGACGATGGGCGACAAGATTGTCGTGATGCGCGACGGTCGCATCGAGCAGACCGGCAGCCCGTTGGATCTGTATGACCATCCGGCCAACCAGTTCGTCGCCGGCTTCATCGGCTCACCGGCGATGAACTTCCTGCCCGGCACGCTGAAGCGCGCCGGCGGCAGCGCGCGCATCGAGCTGGGTGACGGCACCCAGCTCGACGCACCGCCGCGCTCGGGCGGCGCGGACGGCCAGCCGGTGATCTTCGGCACCCGGCCCGAGCATTTGACGCTCGCTGACGCCGGCGGCATTCCGGCCCATGTGGTCGTGATGGAGCCCACCGGGATGGACACCTTCATCGCCTGCCGACACGGGGGCGTGGACCTCTCGGCGGTGTTCCGCGAGCGACACGACTTCGCACCTGGCAGCACCATCCATCTGCTGCCCGACCCGCAACGCGCGCACCTGTTCGATGCGAGCACCGGCCAGCGCCTCGCAGCCTGACTGCGCTCGATGCCTTTTCCCCGCCTCAACACTCGACTTATCACGGAAGGAGACTCACGATGAACCCGTTCAATCGCAGAAAATTCCTCGAAGGCTCGGCCGGCGTCGCCGCCGCGGCCACGATCGGCACCGGTGCCGCCGTCTGGGCGCCCGCAGTGCATGCGCAGGCGCTCACCTACAAACCCGAGAAGGGTGCCAAGCTGCGCGTGCTGCGCTGGAGTCGCTTCGTGCAGGGCGACATCGACGCCTACATGGTCAACGTCAAGAAGTTCACCGAGAAGACCGGTATCGAGGTGCGGGTCGACAACGAAGGCTGGGAAGATGTGCGGCCCAAGGCCGCCGTGGCCGCAAACACCGGCGCCGGGCCCGACATCATCCTGTCGACCAACGACGACGCGAACCTGTACCCCGAGAAGCTGCTCGACGTGACCGACCTGTGCACCTACCTCGGAAAGAAGTACGGCGGCTGGTATCCGGCCTGCGAGGCCTACCTGCGGCCCGACGGCAAGAAGTGGATCGGCGTGGCACTCGGTGCCGCCGGCGCGATGCTGGTCTACCGCCAGAGCCATGTGAAGGCGGCCGGCTTCGACAGCTTCCCGAAAGACACGACCGCTTTCCTGAGCCTGCTCAAGGCGCTGCACGCCAAGGGCACGCCGGCCGGCATGGCACTCGGCAACGCCACCGGCGACGGCCTGTGGACCAACTGGCTGATCTGGTCGCATGGCGGCAAGCTGGTCGACAAGGACAACAAGGTCGTGATCGACAGCCCCGAAACCATCAAGGCGCTCGAGTACGGGAAGGAGATGTACGCGAACTTCGTTCCCGGCACGCTGTCGTGGCTTGACCCGAACAACAACAAGGCCTTCCTCGACAGCCAGATCAGCCTGACCAACAACGGCATCTCGATCTACTACGCGACCAAGAACGCGACCGACCAGAAGGTCAAGGATCTCAAGGAAGACGTCTACCACGCCCAGTACCCGATCGGCCCGGTGGGGGTGCCGACCGAGTCGCACCTGTTCTTCAACCAGATGATCATGAAGTACACCAAGTACCCGCAGGCCGCAAAGGAGTTCCTGCGCTTCATGATGGAGCAGGAACAGTTCGACCCATGGCTCACGGCGGCCGGCGGCTACATCGCCCCGCCGCTGGCGGCGTACACGAAGTCGGCGATCTGGACCTCGGACCCGAAGCACACTCCGTACCGCGATTGCGTGAAGAACCTGCGCCCGGCAGGCTACGCCGGCAAGCTCGGTTACGCGTCGGCGGGTGCCGCCGCCGACTTCATCGTCGTCAACATGGTGGCCGAAGCAGCGAGCGGATCGAAGACGCCGAAGGAAGCGGCGGAACGGGCGCAGAAGCGCGCCGAACGTTATTACAAAGTCTGATAGTGCCGACACCTTTGGTGCGGCACTATCTCGCTGCGTTTGATCGTCACGCCGCCTGGACGGCGGGCGTGACGTTCAACCTGGCGCCGCGATGCTTGCGCATCGCCGGTCGCGCACGCTGGACTACCACCGATGCTTGAGAAACTTCAGAACAGTCGCAACGCGCTCGGGCTCATCTTCATGTTGCCCGCTGCGGTGCTGCTGCTGCTGTTCCTGACGTATCCGCTCGGGCTGGGCGTGTGGCTCGGATTCACCGACGCCAAGGTCGGCCGGCCTGGCGAGTGGATCGGCATCGAGAACTACGTCTTCCTGGCCACCGACAGCGTCACGCAACTGGCGCTGTTCAATACGCTGTTCTACACAACCATTGCGAGCGTGGCGAAGTTCTTTCTCGGCTTGTGGCTGGCGCTGCTGCTGAACAAGAACATCCGTTTCAAGTCCTTCTTCCGGGCCGTGATCCTGCTGCCCTACATCGTGCCGACGGCTTTGTCGGCGATCGCCTTCTGGTGGTTGTTCGACGCGCAGTTTTCCATCATCAGCTGGGTGCTGGTGAAGATGGGCGTGATCGACAAGTACATCGACTTCCTCGGCAGCCCGTGGAACGCGCGCTTCTCGGTGATCGCGGCCAACGTGTGGCGCGGCGTTCCCTTCGTCGCGATCACGCTGCTGGCGGGCCTGCAGACGATCTCGCCGTCGTACTACGAGGCGTCGGCGATCGACGGCGCCACGCCGTGGCAGCAGTTCCGCCACGTCACGCTGCCGCTGCTGACGCCCATCATCGCGGTGGTGATGACCTTCTCGGTGCTGTTCACCTTCACCGACTTCCAGCTGATCTACGTGATCACGCGCGGCGGCCCGCTCAACGCTACCCACCTGATGGCCACGCTGTCGTTCCAGCGCGCGATCTCGGGCGGCGCGCTCGGCGAGGGCGCGGCGATCTCGATCGCGATGGTGCCGTTCTTGCTGGCCGCCATCATGTTCAGCTACTTCGGCCTGCAGCGCCGCGCGTGGCAACAGGGCGGGGCCGACAAATGAGCCAGGACACGAGCACCGACACGGTCGGGATGAGCTTTCTCGACTCCACGCCGCGCAAGCTGGTCAGGGTCTACCTGCCGCTGTGCATTTTTCTGTTCGTGCTGCTGTTCCCGTTTTACTGGATGGGCATCACCGCGTTCAAGCCCAACAACGAGCTGCTCTCGCGCGACGGCAACCCGTTCTGGATCGTGGCGCCCACGCTCGCACACGTGAAGAAGCTGCTGTTCGACACCGCCTACCCGCAGTGGATGTGGAACACGGTGCTCGTCTCGGTCGTCTCCACCTTTTTCTCGCTCGCCGCGTCGGTGCTGGCCGCCTACGCGATCGAGCGGCTGCGTTTTTCGGGCGCCAGGCATGTGGGGCTGGCCATCTTCCTGGCGTACCTGGTTCCACCGTCGATCCTGTTCATTCCGCTGGCTTCGGTGGTGTTTCAGCTCGGCCTGTTCGATACGCGGCTGGCGCTGATCCTGACCTACCCGACCTTCCTGATCCCGTTCTGCACCTGGCTGCTGATGGGCTACTTCAGGACCATCCCGTTCGAGCTGGAGGAGTGCGCGCTGATCGACGGTGCGACACGCTGGCAGATCCTCGTCAAGATCGTGTTGCCGCTCGCGGTGCCGGGCTTGATCTCGGCCGGCATCTTCGCGTTCACGCTGTCATGGAACGAGTTCATTTACGCGCTGACCTTCGTCTCGTCGAGCGAGATCAAGACGTTGCCGGTAGGCGTGGTCACCGAGCTGGTCGAAGGCGATGTGTACCACTGGGGCTCGCTGATGGCGGGCGCGCTGTTCGGGTCGCTGCCGGTCGCATTCATCTACTCATTCTTCGTCGAGTATTACGTCTCGGGGATGACGGGCTCCGTGAAGGAGTGATCGGTGGGGTCAATGCTTCACCGCAGAGAAACGGAGTTTTCGCCAAGACATGGGAGGTAGCGTACAAGATCTCATTCGAGTTGCAGGCCGCACCAACGGCGTGAGGAATTGCCAAGGCGAGTCCGGCGTGTGGCTCCAGGTGCGGGTGTGTCAGCCCAGGACACATCGTCCGCCGCGACAGACAATCCTACCGGCCACACCCGCAAAACCTGGCTGAGTTTGCACTGCAAGGTGCCAAATACGCGTTTTTGGCGGAAAGGCTGGAGCCCAGCGTGCCCACCCGCCACAGCGCACCGGCTTTTGCGGCGGTGTTTGCACCGGGGTCGGACGACTACGTCTGGCCCCCTAAGGGCGCCGTGCGCGGCACAGGTTTGCCGCCCCTGTACCCCGCGGTGAGGGTGTAAAGAACAAAAATTCCACTGAACTGTGGAAAACGCCGCGTCTCTAACGCCTATGAACCAATCCATCAAAGGCGCGGCGAAACGCCTTACCTTTTCGCTGGTTGTCGTGTCCGCCCTGGGTGGATGCGCGGTTTATGGGCCTGCCGACCCTGGACCCTATGCGTACGGAACGTATGCCACCGGCCAACCCGTTTATGTGGCGCCTCCCGTTTACGCCAATCCCTACCCTTATCCTTACCTCTACCCCTATCCCTACTACTATGACCCTTTGTACATAGGCCCGGCTGTATCCTTCAACTTCGGTTTTAGCTCATGGAGCGGTCATCGCAGTCATGATCGGGGATTTCGGGGTGGGCATGGCGGCTTTCGGGGGAGTCACGGCGGTGGTTCCAGGCGCGGTGACCGGTAATTTCCTGATGCCTCGTGGCTGAAAACGTGGAAGCAATACGGGCCCGGCTGGGCTGGCGGTAGTGGCGTTGGCTGCCGGGATGGTCATCCCCCTGGTTCAGATTTTGGCGCACGAGATAGCGTCCTGTGCTCGCCCCGTAGAACCGGTAGAACCGTAGAAGCTAGTGCACAGCCTTTGGAGAGGCAGGCGTGTGCGGCCGCGTCAGGCGCCAGCTAACCTGCGCCAGCCAGAGCGCCGCCAGGGCACTGGCTACCCAGATCAGGGCTGCGCCGACAAACTGTTGTTCATCCAGCCGATAGGCATTGCACACGCGCGCAGGCGCCTCCTCGTAGAGCGTGCCTGCAATGGCCATCATCGGCAGCGTGTTGCCCAGAAAGAAGCCCTGCACCACGGTGCCCGCAGCCCGCCAGGACAAACGCAGCGCGGCGCCACACAGCAGCAAGGCGGCCAACTTGAGGGCGTCAATACGCGCATCCACCAGCACCAGATCGAGCAGACGCGGCACCATGGCCAGCGCCAGCACCAGCGCGGCAAAAACCAGCCCGGCCATACCGTGCGCGTTGCAGGCATCCAGGCGTTGGCGCCACGTGGGTGAAAGGCCCGCGGCCAGCAGGCCGCCCACCACGATCAGGGCGGGAAACTGCAGCAGCATGTGCGTGGCCATGCCTGACTCCAGCGCGCGCCGGAGCGGTGGCAGCAGCAGGGCAGCCAGCAGCAGCCCGCCAAGGAGGACCTGGTGGCGCGCCAGCCATCGGCCAACGGTGTGCGGCGCGCTCATCCGGTGCTTCCTTCGGCCTTTGCTGTGTGGGCTTGTGTGGCCGCAAGGTGCTGCGCCCAGGCCAGCGCGGTGTCCATGTCGGTGTAGTCAAAGATGCGCACGAGGCGGCCCCTGCCATCGACCACCAGCAGTGCCGCGTTGTGCTCAAAGCCGCCCATGCCATCCGGAATCACCACCACCTGAAAGCGCTCCAGCAAAAGACGCAGCCCCGTTTCATCACGCGCCGTGGCAAAACGCCAGATATGCGGGTCGGCCTGGAGGCGGCCGGCATACGCTGCCAGCGCGGCGGACTGGTCGTGCGCCGGGTCAAAACTGAGGGACAGCAGCTTGACGCCAGCTGGTCCCTTTACGCTCTTTGCGCTCGCCGGGGGGGTGCGTTGGCCTTCCTGGATGTTGGCCTGCAGCTGCTGAAAAGTGCTGCCCAATGCCAGGCAAACCGTCTGGCAGCGGGTGTAGACAAAATCGACGATGGTGACGCCGCCGCCCTCCGAGAGCAGCAACGGCAATGACGTGTCAGCCATGTCGGGCCCGTGCAGCGGGGTGGCGGGCGCGGGCACCGGCGCGAGCGCCACTTCGAGCCGGCGCGCGCCTTCGGCCGTCCAGATTTGAAAATCATGCGTGAGCCAGGCGCCTGCCGCATAAGCGAGCAGTGCGAAAAGCGCGCTCAATACGGTCGTGCGTCCCATCATTGCGCCGGAGGCAAGGCCTTGAGTTCAGCGCCGCTGGCAAAGGGCGCACTGCGGCGCGTGTCCTTGCGTTCGGCGGCGAACTGCTCTGGCGTGATGGCTGCAGCCTTGTTTGACCATTCCGATCGAATGGTGCTGGCAATGGCGGCCAGCTCGGCATCGCTCAGCTGCTTGAACGAAGGCATCATGCCCTTGTAGGTGGTGCCGGCCACCTCGATCTCGCCAGTGATGCCGTGCAGCAGGATGTTGACCACCACGCGCGGCTCTCCCTGCACCCATTCAGAGCCATCCAGCGGCGGAAACACGCCGGGCAGGCCCTTGCCGGTGGCCTGGTGGCAGGACGCGCAGTTGCCCGTGTAAAGCGCCTTGCCGTCTACCGCCTGGCCTGCACCCGGTGCGCCCGGTGCCTTGGCCGTGAGGTCGGCCACGGTGCGCCGGTCACCCAGCTCGGCGTTGCCAAACGGGTCGGAGAAAAATATATACCCGGCACCCAGGAGCACCATCACCAGCGTCACAGCCGCTGCCAGCAGGGGCATGGGTTGCACCTGCTCGGAGGGGTCTCCCGTTTCGCGTTGTTGCGCCGCCGGGTGTTGCCGTGGGTCAGGGGTCACCATGAAAATCTCCTCGGGTGCATCATGGAGCTGCCGGTACTGCCGGTGCCGGCAGGATGGGGTAGGTGTGGTTCAGCGCCTGCAGGTACTTGACCAGGTCCAGGGCCTCCGGCCGGGCCACCACGACCTTGCCAAAGGGCGCGTAGACGGGCGGCAGCGTCACTACCTGGTCGCCTTCCTCGGCCGCATCCTTGACCAGAAACATGTAGGGATACGACGGCATGATGGAGTCGGGCACATAGGCGCGCGGCTGGTACAGGTGGCCCAGATGCCAGTCCTTGCTGGGCTGGCGCGCGCCGATGTTGAAGAGGTCCGGCCCGGTGCGCATGCTGCCCAGCAGGTGCGGCTTGTCATACACATAATCGGCCGGCACCGAGGGGCGGCCCCAGCCGCGCGTGTGGTCGGGCGCCAGATTGCGGTCGCGCGGCTGCTGGCTGTGGCAATACACGCAGCCGTTGGCGATGTACACCTCTCGGCCGCGCAGCTGCTGGTCGGTATAGGGCTTGAGGCCCGCCGGTGGCTTGACGTCGCGTACCTGGATATACGGCATCACGACCAGCGCCGCGGTGGCAACGGCCAGTGCGACCATTGCGCCAGCGGCCAGTTTGACTTCATTTTCCATGCGCGGCCTCCCGGGGTTGCATGAACAGTGCCGCACCGGTCCGGTCAGGGCCGAAACGCAGCGCCATCGCCAGGAAGTGGCCCACAAACACCAGATGTCCCAGGCTCATCACCAGCCCGCCGACGCTTCTGGACTTGAGCCAGGGCAGGGTCACGGCGACCGATTCCCCGAAAGGCCGGGCCGCGTCAAGCATGGCCGTGCCCTGAAGCCAGCCGCCGATCGTCAGGCCAACGAAGTAGATGCTGATGCCCAAGGCGGCCAGCCAGAAGTGCAGCGTGATCAGCCAGGGGTAGGGCCACTCCCACTCCAGCACGCGCGGCATCATGAAGTAAATTGCCCCAAAAAACACCATCGTCACGAAGGCGTACATGCCCAGGTGCGCGTGTGCCACCGTGAAGTGGGTAAAGTGCGTCACCGCGTTGATGCTGCGCAGCGCCTCGAACGAGCCCTGCACGGAAGAGGCCAGGTACATCAGCCCGCCAAACATCATGAAGCGCAGCGTCGGCGAGTAACGCGCCAGGTGCATTTGCCCTTTGAGCGTGCCTTTCATGTTGATGGTGAAAGCCAGTACCGGGATGATCATCATCACGCTTTGCACAATCGACAGCGTGGTCAGCCAGCCGGGCACCGGCCCGCCGATCAAATGGTGGCCGCCCACTTGTCCGTAAAAGAAGGCCAGTGTCCAGAAGCCCAGCAGCGACAGGTTGTAGGACACCACGGGCCGGCCAATGATTTTGGGCAGGAAGTAATAAATGGCCCCCACGGCCACCGGCGTAAACCACAAGCCCAATGCGTTGTGGCCATACCACCAGTTGGTGGTCGCCTGCTGCACGCCGGTGTGCACGCCGGGGAGGTTGGCAACGCCAAACAGCACGGCAATCCACAGCAGGGCCGCCGTGAAGTACCAGACGCTCACATACAGATGCTCGATCCGGCGGTTGACGAGCGTGTAGAGCGCAGGCAGGATCACCAAGGCAAAGCCGACGAAGATGAAGATGTCGATCTGCCACGGAATTTCAAGAAACTCCATGCCGTCAGACCAGCCCACCGCAATCGCGCCAATGCCGGCGGCAATGCCGGTGTTGATCAAAGAGCCGCCCATCATGGCCCAGATGCCGCCATGCAGTCGCGTGCGCAGCATGCGTGGCAGCAGCCACAGAATCACCGCCAGTGCGGCATTGGACGACCAGCCATAGATCACCGCGTTGAGGTGAACCGTGCGAATGCGTCCGAAGGTCAGCCAGGCCTGCTGCACCAGCCAGTCGGGCTCATGCAGCTTGTAGGAGGCGATCAATCCGGCGACCGAGCCCACCAGCAACCACAGGCAGGCAAACGCGATGAACATGAACACGGGGAATGCGCTGGAGCGATCGGCCTCGACGCGGTCGCTGACTTCGCCCTCGGCGGCCGTCGCGAATTCCGCAGCCGGCGGCGCGGCGGCCTGCATGGCGCCGTGCGCCCTGTCGTCGAGGGAGGGGTCGTCGATGCGGCCGATCTCGCCGCGCGCAAAAATCACCGAGGCCGCGCCCGGGTTTTCCACCAGCAGGCCTTTGCGCAGCGACCAGATGAAGGCAAACAAGCCAATGACGGACAACAGGAAAGCGCCCAGCAGGCTCAAAATTGCACTGTCCATCATGGCCTCCGTGTGGTCAGAGGAGGGCGGTTCATCAGGGTTTTGTTAGGCATCGTTTCCTCCTGATCTTTGTGAGGGCGGGCCGTAAAAAGTCTGGCATGCCCGGGGCCTGTCGACCATCGTGCGCCACGCGTCCTCAGTGCCCGTAAAACATGCCCCTGGCCAGCGGCACGATAGCTACCATATGACCGAACACGCTGAAATGCAAGCGCTGCGAACGCGCACCGCACAGCAAGCCGCGCGGCGCGACCGCATGGCGGTGATGAAATGCCCAGGCAGGCTGGGCGCCCGCACTATCCTGATCGTCGCGCCAGGCCGTATCAAGCCGTATCAGCCATGTCCCGGCTGTAGGCCCGGCTCGCATCCACCAGCATCCGGGTGTAAGGGTGTTGCGCCGCGTTGTTGCACAGTGCCTCGGTTGTCAGCGTTTCCACGATGCGGCCCTGCTGCATCACGGCCACCTCGTCGCACAGGTGGGCCACCACACCCAGGTCGTGCGTCACCAGCAGGTAGGTCAGTCCTTCGCGTTCGCGCAGGTCGGCCAGCAGGTTGAGAATTTCAGCCTGCACCGATACATCCAGCGCCGAGGTGGGCTCGTCGAGCAGCAGTACGCGTGGCTCCAGAATCAGGGCGCGCGCAATGGCGACGCGCTGGCGCTGCCCGCCCGACAGCTGGTGGGGATAGCGAAAACGAAAACTGCTGTTGAGCCCCACCTTCCCCAGTATCGCCTCGACGCGTTCGCGTTCCTCCGCCATGCCGCGTGTCAGGCCGTGAATCCGCAAAGGCTCGGCCAGCACGGTGTGAATGGTGTGCCGTGGGTGCAGTGAGCCGTAGGGGTCCTGAAACACCATCTGCACTTCGCGGCAGCGTGCGCGGTCAAGCTTGTGATCCAGCCTGCGGCCCGCAATCTGCAGGCTGCCGCTCCAATGCCTGTACTGGCCGGCCAGGCAGCGCAAAACCGTGGTTTTCCCGGAGCCGGATTCACCCACCAGTCCAAATGCCTGGCCCGCCTTCACCTGCAGGTGCACGTCGCTCAGGACCTTCACCGCGCCCGCTGCGAAAGCAAGGGTGAGTGCGTTGATGTTGATCATGGTCATGCGTTTGCTCCGGAAGTGAGCCAGGCCGGGTCACGCTGCAGCACGGGCAGGCGCGGGCGGCGCTGCTCCAGTCTGGGCAGGGCGCTGAGCAGGCCGCGGGTATAGGGGTGTTCGGCGTGGTCCAGGTCGGCGGCGGCAATGGACTCCACCACGCGTCCGGCATACATCACCAGCACCCGGTCGCAAAAATGGCGCACCAGGTTCAGGTCATGGCTGATGAACACCAGCCCTAACCCGCGCTGGCCGACCAGGTCGTCCAGCACGGCCAGCACCTGCAGCCGTACCGACACGTCCAGTGCCGAGGTGGGTTCGTCGGCAATCAGGATCTCGGGCTCGGTGATCAGCATCATCGCAATCATGATGCGCTGGCCCATGCCGCCCGACACTTCATGCGGGTAAAGATTGAACACGCGTTGCGGTTCGCGGATGCGCACGGCCTCCAGCATGGCCAGGGTGCGTTCACAGGCTTCGGCGCGCGGCACCTTGTTGTGCGCCAGGTAGGCTTCGGCGATCTGCTGGCCGACGCGCACCACCGGGTTCAGCGAGTACTTCGGGTCTTGCATGATCATGGACATGCGCTTGCCGCGGATGGACTGCATGGTCTTGGGGCTGGCGCCCAGCAGGTCGATGCCGTCGAAGGCCAGCTTGCGCGCTTCGATCTGTGCGCTGCGCGGGTGCAGCTTGAGCAGGGCCCGGCCGACCGTGGACTTGCCCGAGCCCGATTCACCCACGATGGCCAGCTTTTCGCGCGACATGGTGAAGGACACGCCACGCACCGCGTGCATGGGGCCGTCGGGCGTGGCGAAGCGGATGTGCAGATCTTCGACCTGCAGCTGGTGCATCAGGGATGCGGAGGGAGAGGCGTTGTGCATGGCGGGTGTCCTCATTCGTTGCGGGGGTCGAGCACATCGCGCAAGCCATCGCCCAACAGGTTGAAGGCCAGGCTCACCAGCATGATGGCGGCACCCGGCATGGCGACGAGCCACCAGCACTCCATCATGTAGCGCCTGCCGGATGAAATCATCGCGCCCCATTCGGGAAGCGGCGGCTGCGCGCCCAGGCCCAGAAAGCCCAGGCCGGCGGCGGTCAGGATCACGCTGGCCATGTTCATGGTCAGGCGCACCACCACGGACGACAGCAGCATAGGCGCGATGTAGCGCACCAGAATGCGGGTGGAAGATGCGCCCTGCAACTGGGCCGCCACTACAAAATCGGCATGGCGCAGGGACAGGGTTTCGGCCCGTGCCAGCCGTGCAATCGGTGGCCATGCAGTCAGCGCAATCGCAATGACCGCGTGGTCCAGCCCCGGCCCCAGGGCCGCCACAAAGGCCAGCGCCAGGACCAGGCTGGGGAAGGAGATGAAGATGTCGGTGATGCGCATGAAGAGGTTGTCGACCCAGCCGCCAAAGTAGCCCGACATGCTGCCCACCGCCAGACCCACCGGACCGACGATCACCGTCACCAGGGCAATGATGTAGAGCGAGATGCGCGAGCCATGCACCAGGCGGCTGAACACGTCGCGGCCGTATTCATCGGTGCCAAACCAGTGGGCGGCGGAAGGGGCTTTGAGCGACTGGGCCAGATTCTGGTCGAGCGGACTGTGCGGGGCGATCCAGGGCGCGAGCAAGGCCACGAGCAGCAGCATCAGCACCACCAGCAGGCCGGCTACCGTCATGGGGTTGTGCAGCAGCCGCAGCAGGCCCTGGCGCAGGCTGTGGTGCAGCGCCTGGGCGGTGGATTGCGGGGTGTCGCTGAACATGGGGGTCAGGGTATGGGAAGTCATCCGCGTGTTCTCGGGTCAAAGACGTGGTACAGGGCATCAGAGAGCAGGTTCAGCGTGACGAAGATGATTCCCACCACCAGCACGCAGCCCATGACGGCGTTCATGTCACCCAGCAGCAGGCTGCTGGTCAGGTATTGGCCAAAGCCTGGCCAGGCAAAGACGGTTTCGATCAATACCGCGCCTTCCAGCAGGCCGCCGTAAGCCAGGGCCACAATCGTCAGCAGCTGGACCAGGATGTTGCGGAAGGCGTGGTGCCAGACCACGCTGCGCTCAGGCAGGCCCTTGACGCGGGCCGTAGTGATGTATTCCTGCGACAGCTGGGCCAGCATGAAGCTGCGTGTCATGCGGCTGATGTAGGCCATCGAGTGCAGGCCCAGAATGCAGGCCGGCAGCGTGACGTGCTTGATGGCGCTGCGAAACACTTCCCATTCGCCGGCCAGCGCCGCGTCGATCAGCAGCAGGCCGCTGCGCGGGGCCACCAGCCCGTCAAACGCCAGGTCGACCCGGCCTGCACCACCGGCCCAGCCCAGCCAGGCGTAAAACACCAGCAAGCCCATCATGCCGAACCAGAACACCGGGGTGGAATAGCCAAACAGGCTGATGACCCGCACCACATGGTCGGCCAGGCGGCCCCGCTGGGTGGCGGCATACACGCCCAGCGGAATACCCAGGCCGGTCCCCAGCAGGATGGCGGCGGTGGCCAGTTCCACCGTGGCGGGCAGCACGCGGGCCAGGTCTTCGGTGACCGTGTGCCCGGTCAGCAAGGCGTTGCCCAGGTTGCCTTGCAGCAGGTCGCGCAGGTAGTAGGCAAACTGCACCGGCAGCGGCCGGTCCAGACCCAGTTGCAAAAACACCTGGTCGTAGGTGGAGCGGTCGGCGTCGGGCCCGACGATGGACAGCACCGGGTCCAGCGGCATCACGCGGCCGATCACAAAGGTCAGCAGCAGCAGGCCCAGCAGGGTCAGCAGCACGCTCAGCAGGCGCTGGCCCAGGGCCCACAGAGCGGGGGTGGTCAAGGGTGAGGACAAGGGAAGTTCTCCATGCAGAGGTAAAACGGTGGCGCTTCGGAATCAGCGTTGCTTGAAGACATCGCGCAGCCGGGTGGTGGCTGATGGATGGCCCTGGTAGTTGCGCACGTCCTTGCGCAGCACCACGGTGTCCACCATTTGCGACACCGGCTGGATGGCGCCTACCTGGGTGTCGTACAGTTTTTGGGCCTCCTGGTAGGTCGCCGTCTGTTTGGTCTCGTCAAGCTGCACCTCGGCTTTTTCGATCAACTGGTTCAATTCCGGGTTGAAGAAAGAAGTGCGCCAGCCCTGGAAGTTGGTGAGCTTGGCGGCATCGCTGTTGTCGGGGTTGTAGGCCAGGGCGCGCAGGCTGGAGTGCGGATGTGGCTCGACCCCACCGCCGCCGCGCCCCACCAGGATTTCGAAATTGCGCTCACGCATGGCACCGTATACCTGGTTGCCGGTGCCCGAGAGCACGCTGGCCTCGATACCGGCTTTGGCCAGGGTGGCCTGCAGGCTGGTGGCGATGTTAATAAAGGGCGGGTCCGCCAGCACGCGAATGGTGGTCTTGAATCCGTTCGGATAGCCCGCTTCTGCCAGCAGCTTTTTCGCGGTGGCCACATCCAGCTTGTAGCCCGGGCTGGGCAGCGTCGCGGCCAGGCCCATCTGCACCGGGCGCTGGTGCGCCACGCCGTAGTTGGGCATCACGGTGGCATTGATGCCGTCGTAGTCAATCAGGTTGCGGATTGCCAGGCGCACGCGTTTGTCGGCAAATTTCGGGTCTTTCATGCTGACGGCCACGTAATACAGTGTGCCGCGCCGCACCGGTTGTACCACCACATCGGCGTTTTTCTTCATGGCCTCGACGTCGGGCACCGACATGCCCGAAGCCACGTCCAGGTCGCCCCGATCCACCATCAGGCGCAGCGACTGCGACTCGGTCATATGCCGCATGATGACGCGCTTGAGCTTGGCCGGGCCGCGCCAATAGCCATCAAAGCGGTTCATCAGCAAGGTGTCTTTGGCGCGCCATTCGGCCAGCGCGAAGGCGCCGGAGCCGGCCGCATGGGTGGTCAGCCAGGCGGCCCCCAGGTCACCGTTTTTATCGTTCTCCAGAACCTTCTTGCGGTCCAGCACCACGGCGCTGACCGAGGTGGCCAGGGTGTAGAGCACCATCTTCGGGTCGGTCGCCTCGGGCAGGTCGATCACGAGCGTCTGGGCATCGGTGGCGCGGATGGCCTTGTCCACATTCTGGGCTGAAAAGCCATAACTTTTCCAGGGCGAAGCCATTGCCAGATTGAGTTTGAGCACCCGCTGCAGCGACCAGGCGGCGTCCTCCGCCGTCAGCACATTGCCCGACTGGAACTTGACCCCCTTGCGCAGCACCAGGCTGATGCTGCGCCCGTCGGGCGATACCTTCCAGCTCTCGGCCAGGCCCGGCAACATCTTGCTGGTGTTCTGCGGGTCCAGCTCAATCAGGTAGTCGTACAGGTTGGCGGCTATTTCCACCACATCGTTGCCCGTGGCGGCTGCCGGGTCGAGTGACAGCAGGTTGTTCATGCTGAACCCGATCACCAGCTGGTCGTCCGGGGTTTTGGCCTGGGCCGCTGCGCCCAGCGCGCACAGTGCCAGGGCTAATGCGCACTTGCGCAGCAGCTTCGAATGTTTCATGGGGTGTCTCCTCAAGGTGGATCGGCAAAGGCTGCGGCGTAATCGCCTTAATAAGCCTTAATAGTTCAGGCGGGTATGGGCTTCGATGTAGGCGAAATTGATATCTTCGCCCAGGCCCGGCAGCTGAGACAGGTGCACGTCGCCGTTGGCATCCATCGGGTCGGCCAGCTTGTTCAGGTAGGCGGGTACCTCGTCATAGTCCAGAAAGGGATGTAGCAGCCCGCGTTCATACCAGCGGCAGTTTTTGATGGCGGCGCATACGGCCAGGTTGGCGGCTCCGTTGCCGTGTACCTCGCAGTTCATGCCAAAAGCCTCGGCCAGGTGCGCCACTTTCAGCGTAGGCGAAATACCGCCAACGCCCGGTACCCCGGCGCGCAGGATGTCGCAGGCCCCGGCCATGACCCAGTCGGCCCGGCTGTGGTGCTTGCCTGACAGGCTTTCCGGCCCGACGATAGGGATGTCGAGCTGGGAAGCCAGCCAGGCATAGGACGCCATGCTCTGCTCGTTCATCATTTCCTCGAACCAGGTGAAGTTGAGTTTCTCCAGCGCGCGGCCAATCGTCAAGGCATCGGTGCGGCTGTAGTTGTGGTAGCCGTCCAGCATCAGCGGAATGTGGGGGCCAACGGCCTCGCGCACGGCAGCGCAGGCCTTGATGTCCATGCCGGGGTCGGGCGCAAAGGATACCGGCGGCATCCAGGTGTGCAGCTTGATGGCCTTGTAGCCGCGTGCCACCAGTTTTTCGGCAAAGCGGGCGTATTCGTCGGGCGTGGACAGTCCGCCTTTCAATTCGTCGCCGCACATGGTGCTGCCGTAGGCGGGCACCTTGTCGCGGTAGCCGCCGATCAGCCGGTACACCGGCTGCCCCAATGCGCGACCGGCCAGATCCCACAGCGCCTGGTCGACGGCAGCCAGCGCACGGTCGGTCAATTGCCCGGCGCTACCGCGCTGCCAGTGCTCCAGCGACTGCCACAGCTGTTCGCGTTGAAACGGGTTCTGTCCCACCACCACCTTGCGTACAAAGGCTTCCAGCACATGGGGACGAATGACTTCGGGCGGCGCAAAGGCATAACCACAATGGCCTTCATCGGTGGTGATGGTGAGCAGGGCCATCTTGCCCAAGCCCTCGGGACCGGGGTGGGAGTGACCGGCACTGTCTGCCGAGCGGTGGGTGGGATAGGTGAATTCGGTGCCGCGCACATTTTCAATTTTCATGGATGTCTTTCTAAATCATCAGTCGTCAGACTTCATTGAATTTTAGATAACACGTCAGACGAGTTGTGTTGGTGTAAACCCTAAATTTAGGCGGATTTTTGTGGGGGTCGTGATTTGACATCAGTCGTCAGGTGGGATGCCAAGCCACTGTATAGTGGATGGCTAGCCATCACTCTCAGGACGCCATGAGCACCCCATTACAAGAGCATCCCGCACGGGCCAAGAGCCAGCCGCAGCGTGTGGTGGATGGCGTTTTTGAGCGCATCCATGGCGGGGCATTGAAGCCTGGTGACCGTGTTCCGCCCGAGCCCGTGCTGATGCGTGAATTCGGGGTGAGTCGGACCGTGGTGCGCGAGGCGATGTCCCGGCTCCAGGCCAGCGGTCTGGTCGAGACGCGGCAGGGTGTGGGTACCTTTGTGCTGGTGTCGCCGACGGTCGAGCCGCTTCTGTCGATCGGTTCGCGCAACGTGCAGGTGCGCCAGAAACTGGCCATGCTCGAACTGCGTATCAGCCTGGAGTCCGAGGCCGCCAGCCTGGCTGCGGTGCGCCGCCGCGACGAGCACCTGGTTGCGATGCGGGCGGCTCTGGATGCGTTCGACGCCCAGCGCCGCGCGGGTGCCAGCACCACCGAATACGACTTCCAGTTCCATGCGCAAATCGCTGCTGCCACGGGCAACGAGTACTTCGAGGAGGTGCTGCGCAGTTTGGGCAACGCGACGATTCCGCGCCACTTGCATGATGCGCAGCAGGAGGCGACTGAGCCGGGCGTCGGCAAACCCGTGCCCGCAGCGCGTTTTGGTGAAGCGCAGCCCATGCTGGAGAGTGGCAAGGCAATCACGCAGCGCGAGCATGAGGCTATCTATGACGCCATTCACCGTGGAGACGCGGCTGCAGCACGCGCCGCGATGTTCATGCACCTGAGCAACAGTCGCGAGCGCCTGCGTAGCACCGTCGCGGCGGACTGAAGGTATTCGCCGGATCGGTTGCATCGACTGTTTTGGTTTTGTTGTGTCTTGGCGCCAGGCTGCCTGCGCGTGACGCGCCACGCGGCGAAAACAGTCGGCGAGTCGCGCTGAAATCATCAGTCAAGGGTTTTTACGGATGTTTTGCGGTCGGTGAATTTGTACCATCTGATCAGTCGTCTGACGACTGACGTTAAATTCATCAAAAATCCCGCTTAACTCTCCAAGGATCCGTTTCATGAAGCAACCCTTACTCGCCGCGCTTATTCTCGGCACTTTCGCCAGTGCGGCCACGGCCCAATCCAGCGTGACCTTGTACGGCATCGTCGACGCTTGGGTGGGCCAAACCAGAAACAAGGTCGGGGCCGCCCCGGCAGGGACCACTGGCGCGATTGAAAGCGGTGGCGCCCAAGCCAGTCGCTGGGGCTTGCGGGGCTCGGAAGATCTTGGTGGTGGCCTTCGCGCCAACTTTGTGCTTGAACAAGCCATCAGCATTGACACTGGCACGATCACCAAGGTGTCGGGTTCCGACATTGGCTTTAACCGCACAGCCTACGTCGGCCTGACGGGCGCGTTCGGCGAGCTGCGTTTGGGCCGCATGCTGGGTGCTTTCGACGCATTGCGTGGCTCCACCAACCATCTCTATGATTCTTCGGGCTTTGCCTCAACCGGGCAGGTCTGGGGTGCCGGGACCACCGCGGCAAACGGCCTGGCCGCCGTCACCGGCAGCGACTACCTGGCCCGCGGAAACAACACCCTGTATTACGCCACGCCGATGCTGGGTGCGTTCAGTGGCTCGGTCAGCCTGAGTGCTGACGAAGGCGCGGCCACGGCCACCAGTGGGCCGCGCACGATGGGTGCACATGTCAAGTACGAAGCGGGCCCTGCCCGCATCGGTTACGCCTACCAGACCGAAAGGTACACAACCGGCAGCAACAAGTTCCATCTGATCGCCGGCAACTATGACTTTGGCCCTGTCAGGTTTGTCGGCGCCCTGCAGCGGCAAACCGACGAACGGATCGCCGGGCATCAAAAATCGAACGAGTGGGAGGTCGGCCTGGACGCGCCCTTCGGCGCTGCGACCGTTGCGGTAGGCTACGCCAGCGCAGTGACCAAAAACGCCGCTGACCGCAAAGTCGTGGATGCCCATGGGCTGAGCCTGATGGGCACCTATGACTTGTCAAAGCGCACACGTTTGTACACCGCGTACCGCAAGCTCAAGGCTGAACGCGCAGATGGCAGCACCACGCTGGACTCTGCACGGCTAGGTGCGGGAATAACGCACCGCTTTTAGGCCCCTGATTTGATTTAATAGTATCCAGGGTGGCGCTGCTGGCCTCAGGCAACGTCACCCATCAATCGGACCAGCGGCTGGCGGTTCAGCCAGGCCTGCAGGCATTCCGTGACCCCGGTTGCAAATCGCTGGTACACCGGCTCCGTGACAAAACCGAGATGGGGCGTGAGCAGCACATTGGGCAGCCGGCGCAGCGCATCGTCCATCGGCAGCGGTTCCACATCAAACACATCCAGCGCGGCAAAGCCGGGCTGCCCCTGCTCAAGCGCCTGGACCAGCGCCGCGGCATCCACCAGCGCCGAGCGCGAGGTGTTGACGAGCAGGCTGCCAGGCTGCATCAGTTTCAGCCGCTGTGCATTCAGCAGGTGGTGCGTCGCCGGCGTTGGCACGAGGTGCAGGCTGACGACTTTGGCACTGCTCAGCAGTTCTTCCAGCGTGACCGCGCTGGCGCCGTGCTGCGCGGCGCGCTCGGGCGTCATGCGCGGGCTCCAGGTGATGACCTTCATGCCCAGCGCCTGGCCGACCTTGGCCACGCGCCCGCCGATTTCTCCCAGGCCGATCAGGCCCAGCGTCTGGCCATGCAGCACGCCCGCCAGGGGCTCGGGCTTGTCCGCGCGCCACTGGCCGCGGCGCAGCAGGGCGGTTTGTTGTTCGAGCTGGCGCGTGGCGGCCAGGATCAGCGACCAGGTCATCTCGCAGGTGCTGTCTTTGGACGGGCCCCATTCGGTGTGGCTGACGGGAATGTCGCGCGCTGCCAGCGCGGCCAGGTCGAGGGTGGTGTTGCGTGTGCCGGTAAACACCAGGTAGCGCAATTTGGGCAGCCTGGCCACCAGCGTGGCGTCAAACGGCGTGCGGTCCCGTACGAGCACCACGGCGTCGGCATCTTTCAGTGCGTTAATCAGGGCCTCGCCGCGCAGCGGCAGGTGGTGCACCATCACATCGGCTTGCGCATCAATCTTGCGCCAGTCGCCAAGCCGGCGCAGTGCCTGCTCGGCATCGCCGACGATGACGATTTTTGGCCTGGCGTGTGCCGGTGCGGTCATCGGCTTTCCGGCGTGGCGAGTGCAATGACGGCGGCCACGCTGGCCTGGGTGCCCAGAGTCCAGCAGGCGTTGATCAGTTCGCTGGTCCGGCCTGCGCCCAGGATCGGGTCAGACAGGTCCTGGAATTTCGCTTCCAGCAGAACGTCCGTCATCGGATTTTGCAGCGAGCCAATCGCGTGCTCGACAAACACATGCACGCGGCGGCCATCCTTGAGTACCGCCGTCACGTCGGCGCTGGCCTCATCAATGGAGTCGTCGACCGTGGCAACCACCTTGCGGCGCAGCGCCACCATGTCGGCGCGGTTGACGATCTCGTCGGAGAACTCCTCTTCAGCCGCGCGGCCAAAAGTCAGCCCGGCGGCACAGCCGTGGTAGACGCTGAACTTGGCCTGCAGGCCGTCGGCGGGTTCTTTTTTGCCGGTGAGTTCCAGCACCAGCGAGTGCACCTTGAGCTCGATACGCTCGATCTGCTCGGCGGTGACGCCTTCTTTGGAAAATCTTTCGCGCAATTGGGCGCAGGCATCAATGCTGGGGTGAATCACGATGCCGCAGGCAAAGGGCTTGTAGCTGTTGAACGAAATCTCGAAACGTTGGCCCAGCTCATGGGTGATCTCGTTCCAGTCGTTCTTGGTCGAGACGGTCTGCATCATGCCGCGCGGCGCCTCAAGGGCCTTGGGGCTGGCAGTGAAGCCCTGGCTGGCCAGCAAGGCAGACATCAGTCCGGCGCGTGCGGCGCCGCCGGGGTGAAAGGGCTTGGTCATGGTGCCAAACTGTTCGCGCATGCCGACGGGCTGCGAGGCCGCAATACCCAGCGCCATCGCGGTCTTCTGCACATCCAGCTTGAGCAGGCGCGCGCAGGCCGCCGCGGCGCCCAGCGTGCCGGTGGAGCCGGTGATGTGCCAGCCGCGGTCGTAATGCTCGGGGTACATGGCGTTGCCGACGCGGCAGGACACGTCTATGCCCAGCACCAGCGCGTCGATCACCTCGCGGCCCGAGCTGCCCGTGTGCTCGGCCAGCGCCAGCACGGCAGAGGCTACCGGGCCGGCGGGGTGGATGATGGTTTTGAGGTGGGTGTCGTCGAAGTCAAAGGTGTGCGAGGTGATGCCGTTGAGCAGCGCTGCGCTGCCCATGTCGACCTTTTCGGTCCGGCCCAGCACGCTCGCCTGCGCGGCGGGCTGCAGCAGCCTCACGGCGGCCAGTGCCGCATCGGCGGCTTCATGGTGGGCCGCACCCACGGCGCAGCCCAGCCAGTTCATGAAGGTGCGGTGCGCTTCGTGGTCCACCGCATCGCTCCATCCGCGTGACGGATGGGTGGCAACGAACTGCGCGAGGATTTGCGTGACGGGAGGAGCGTTGTGGTCGGCGGCGACCTGGGTATTGCGGGCCATAAATCTCTTGGTGCAGGTGTTCCTGCAAATGTTGTTGATGCCGGATGCGGCGGTATGTGGCGGGTCGGCCTGCGCCGCAAAGGAGCGGCACAGACGCACGGAAGGGGCAAGGCGTTAGCTGTCCAGCTGGATGTTCCTCTCCTTGGCGAGCCTGGTCCAGCGGGCAATGTCGATTTGCATGAAAGAGCCGAAAAACTCGGGCGTCATCTGCACCAGCTCAATGGCTTCGGTGGAGAGTTTTACCTTCATCTCGGGTTGTGCCAGCACCTGCGCCAGCGATGTGCTCAGGGTTTTCACGATGGCTTCGGGCATCTTCGCCGGGCCAACCACGCCGTACCACTGGATGGCATCGAAGCCCTTGAAACCCGACTCTTCCAGGGTGGGGACGTCCTTGAGCAAGGGGTGGCGCTTTCTTCCGGTCACGGCAAGCGCCCTCATGCGTTCGCCCTTCAGGTAAGGCAGCGCGGCGGCGAGCCCCGGGAACATGACCTGGGTTTGCCCGCCGATCAGGTCGGTGATGGCCGGTGCGATGCCGCGGTAGGGGATGTGCACCATGAAGGAATTGCTGGCCTGTTTGAAGAGCTCGGCCGTCAGGTGCGTCAGCGAGCCGGGTCCTGCCGAGCCATAGCTCACCTTGCCGGGGTTCTTCTTCAGGTACTCGATGAGTTCCTTGACGTTTTTAACCGGCAGGCTGTTGTTCACCACCAGCACATTGGGGGTGGCGCCAATCATGCCGATGGGCGTGAAGTCCTTGATCGGGTCGTAAGGCAGCTTGCGCGTGGCGGGGCTGGTGCCGTGGGTCGCGACATAACCCTGCATGAGTGTGTAGCCGTCGGGCACGGAGCGTGCCGTGGTCTGGCAGGCAATGACGCCGCCGCCGCCGCCCTGGTTGTCAACGATGAAACTCTGGTTGAGCACCTTGCCCCAGCGCTCGGTGACGGTGCGGCCAACCAGGTCGCTGCCGCCGCCGGCCGCCACCGGAACGATGTAGCGGATGGGTTTGGACGGGTAGGCCGTCTGGGCCAGTGCCAGGCTGGGGGCGTAGATCAGGGCAGGGGCGGCCTGCAATAGGGTGCGTCGTTTCATGGGGGGGCGTCTCCGGGTGGCGATTAAAAATCAGGGGGCTATTTGGTTTTTATTTGGCTAGTTGGTTGGATGGCTTTGGGCGGCTCAGCGTCAACCAGGCGTATGTAGGCATCGCCCACGTGGCGCGCCATCAGCGCCTCGCAGCGCGCGGCATCGGCGTCGCGCAGGGCCTGCACGATCTCGACGTGTTCGGCAATCGAAGCCTGCACGCCCACGTTCTGTGACAGATTTTTCAGGCGCGACAGATGCAGCTTCTGCACGATGCCGCGGTAAGTCTCGGACAGCTGCCGATTGCCGGAAGCTTCCACAATGGCCCAATGAAAACGGAGGTTTTCGGCGTAGTAGCGCTGCACGTCGTGCTGCCCGGCGGCCTCCCGCATGGTGTCGACCGAAGCCGTCAGCAGCGCCAGCAGGTTCTCGCGTTTTTCGGTGGCCAGGCCGGCGGCGCAGCGCCCGGCAAAGCCATCCAGCAGTCCGCGCATCTGGTACAGGTCACGAATTTCAGCCGCATCGAGCTGGCGAACAAAGACGCCCGAGTGTTTGCGCGACACGACCAGCCCCGAGCTTTCCAGCTCGCGCAAGGCCTCGCGCACCGGCACCCGCGATACCTGCAGCCGGCTGGCCACATCGGGCTCATTGATGCGCTGGCCCGGTGCGAGCACACCCTTGAGAATCAGCGCCAGCATGTCGTCGCGCACCAGCTTCGCCAGCGAGGTGTCGCGGACGTCATTGAAGCGGTCGGCAGAAGATTCGGTGAACCAGGGAAGCATGGTGGCAATTAGTTGGATTCATTATATCGTATACGAAAATCAGCCAAGTCAGGAGTTTCCGGCAAATCGTTCTCCTCCGGCTGTTTCATTCGCTGCCTGAAAGCGAGGCAGGGACGGGGAGGGAGATAAGGAGGAGTGGGACAGTCGCCGTGCGGGACTCGGCTTCTGGTGGCATGGCAGCGAGGTGCCGAACGCCGTGAGGACCAGATGCGCAGCCCTTGCCAGGTAATGCCGCGAAAAAACGCCTCGACCCTCCTCAACCCTGAATCTGGGCAGGGGTGGGATGGCGTTGGTGGTGGGCCCTTAAAGCCCTAAAAACCGTAAAGAAGGCCCCGACGCTGCACTCAGGGCAGGCGTCTGTCACCGCGAATTTCACGCGCCTCGACGTCCACTACATCGTCTGCGGGCCTCGCAGCACCGTCGCGGGCAGCACCGCCGGGCCACATGCCCTGCGGAGAAAACCGCTGAAAGCGGCCAAACACCATGGCGGGCGAGGGTTTGCGACCCGTGACCAGCGATTTGAGCAGGCTCAGGGCCACAACGATCAAGGCTGCCAGCAATAGGCTGACGGCGAAGATGGCTGCAAACAGGCCCAGGGCCAGTTTCAGGAAAAAACGCAAAATTTGGCTGACTAGACTGGGCACGCGAAATCCTTTAAACCCGCAAACAGAAAGCATGAGGTGAAGGCGAAGCTGCCGTTTTCAAGTCATGCGCGCAGCGCGGGAGGGGGTAGCACGGTGGGACTGAAACACGGCCCTCACCAGTGTATGCCCAGCTTGCCGAACAGCTTGCTCAGCACAAACAGCGGGCCAACCCAGAGATATTGAATATCCTCGAAAAAAGAGGGTTTTTTCCCTTCTATTTTATGGCCGATAAATTGCAGAACCCAAGCCCCTACGAAGATGGCGATGGAAATCTGCAACACCTGCGTCCCCATGGCCAACACCAGCGCAAGGGTTGCCAGCGACCACAGCACCATGGTAAGGAGAAACACCACCGAAAGCCGCGCGTAATACACCATGCTTGCGGCAATGAAGGCATAAGCCACATAGGGATGCAGCGCAAACAGCATGCCGACGAGGCTCAGCATGATCAAGGGAATGGCGATGAAGTGGATCACCTCGTTGCGCGGATTCTGGTGGCTCTCGCCATAGTGGGCGAGCAACTGGTCTACCCGGCGCGGCTGGGTAGCTGCAGATTCAGCAGGGTTGGTGGTGCTTGTCATGAAGGCGCTCCGGTTGGCAGGTGTTTTCAGACTTTAAACCACGCACCCGTTTGTGCAAGTCGCTGAAGGCACACCGGGCTCAGGTGTTTTTCTCCCGGTGAAGGCAAGCCCGCCCAGTCGCCCGTGCCGCCCGTGAAGTGCTGGGTTGAGCTCATGAAAGCTCATGACGAATGCCATTCAATTTTTGACTTCTTGACGCTGGACAAGCAATGGTTCCCAATCCAGTCGAGCACTACCGCTATTGGACTTATGTAGCCGAGCATCCGTCTCTGCCCGAGTGATCGCAACAACGCTGGAAGTGGGTGCGGGAAACGGGCCACGCAGCCATGCCCGGCCCAGGTGGCTGCCCATTGGCAATGGCGCGCACTACATCCCGTAGGCGGCGATGGACGCTCCGGGCAAGTCGGAGTCGTGCGCGGTGCTGTGTTGATTCACCACCGTGTGATCGAGCCGTTCAAGGAGCAACAGCGTTGCGGCATATATTTTGGTCTCAGCACTGGTCGGGGCAGCTACGGTTGTGCCAACGTCGGTCACGCCTGAACTGCAGGAGGCAACGAACAGTCCGCCGAGAATCACGGCGCCGATCAAGCCGCCAGTTCTCAGCGCGATGGAAGCGATAAGCCGGCGCTGCCGTTCGCCGTCTCCGGCATGGGGTTTCTTCGTCATATGCAGCTCCTGGTAAGAAGTGTCATGGTGAAGCCGTTCGCACCTCGTGAATGCGGTATTGGCATTGCCGCCGCGATGCGCACAGTGCATCCTGGTCAGGTTGAGAGCTTAGGCAATCACCGGAGCCGCCGCGTCATCGGAAGCGATGATGCAGCTACTGCTGTCGCCGGGTGCCGTCCAGGGCTGCCGCTAGCAGCGACTGTGCAGCGCCGACGTCCGCCTTGAGTCTGTCAATCTGACCCTGCACGCGCGATGCGTTGGCACTTAGAGCGGCCTTGTCGCCCTCGTTGCCCGTGGCCTGCATGTCGTCGTTGAGCTTTTTGACACGGGCGGTCAACGCTTCGATTTGCAGACGCCTGCCGTCAATGGTGGTCGCTGCCGCCTTCTCGTTGGCCGCTGCGCTGGACAATGCACCGAACGCCGCGCCGCCCAGCAAGAGCGCCGCGACGAGCGGGCTAGCTGTCAAATACACGCCCAGCACCTTCACCGACGCCACGTTACCGGCGTAGTTGCCACCGATTGTCATGGCCGTGGCAGCAGCCGGGATTGATTTGGTTGTCATATGCAGCTCCTAGGGCGAAGTGTTGCGGTAAAGCCGTTCGCACCTCGTGAATGCGGCATTGGCATTGCCGCGATGCGCACAAGGCGTCCTGGTCAGGTTGTGAGCGTAGGCAATCACCTGAGCCGCCGCGTCATCGGAAGCGATGATTCGGCTGCTTCGGCTGCCGCTATTGCGAGCGGAAATATGACCATGGCGCTGGCGACCTTTTTCTGTTACGGTCAATGCAGCATCAAAAGAAAAGGTGCAGGTTTCTCACGGGCCCGACGGCGCCCGAAAGCCTGCTCTGCACGCAAGCGCGGGCAGCATCCTCACGAAAGGTTCATGGCATGGCTCCTCGACATCCTCGACACAGGAAGGTTTCTCCGTGATCGGCCTGGAGGGGGTTTCCGCTCAGGAGCTATCCGACCTGATAGGTGCAATCTATGACTGTGCGCTCGATCCGCAGCGCTGGCCGGCCACTTGCCGAAAGGTTGCAGATCTCTGCGAAAGCACAGCGGGCGGAATATGCGTTCATGATCTGCGGCATGTGCAAAATGACCAGCTGTTCGTATTCGGATATCAGCCAGAATTCCTGGGCAAGTTGGGAAGTCACTACGCGGAAAGTCCCATGGCCGTTGCGGATGTCGTCTCGAATATCGGCGACGTCAGCGCCCTCTCCATGGAGCGTTACCAGTTGCTCGAAAGCCGGTTCTTTCGAGAGGTGCTAAAGCCGTTTGGACTACTGGACATGATCTGGTTTCCCGCGTTGCGGACCGGAGGGCGCATGGCTTCCATGCATGCCTCCCGGAGCGAGACGGCCCCGCATTTCCAGCAGCGTGATGTCAGTCTGTTCAAGCTTCTTTCTCCGCATGTATGCCGTGCACTCGCCATCTCCGATGTGCTCGATATCAGGGCGCTCAGGTCGGAGATGCTGGAAAAGACGCTGGATGGACTTGTTGCCGGTGTTTTCCTCACGGCGCGCGATGGTCATGTCGTTTATATGAACCAGGCTGCCGAACGCCAGATCAAAACCGGCAATTCGATTCGTCTCGTCAACAATCGGATTTCTCCCACCGATTCTGCGGCTCGCGCTGCACTGTCGAAGGCGATTGAAGAGGCGGCGCGCGACGACGCCGAAATGGGTATGAGCAAACATTCCGTGGCGATTCCAGACAGAGTCGGCGGCGGCTACGTTGCGACCCTTCTGCCGATTGAGAGCGGCCAGCGCCGCGGCATTCTTGCACCGTTTGCGGCATCGGTCGCAGTGTTCACGCAGGATCCCGTTCAGGCGCCACTCATGCCGGGTGAGGCCTTCGCCAGGCTGCACGGGCTCACTGGCGGCGAACTGCGCGTGCTGCTGGCGCTTTCCCAGGGGCTGGGCGGCATGGAGGTGGCCGACATACTCGGCATCGGCGAGTCGACTATTCGCACCCACCTGAAGCACATGTTCTCCAAGACAGGCACGTCCAGGCAGGCCGACCTCCTGCGCCTGCTGCATAACTCGGCGCCGCCGATTCGTACCCTGTCAACGACTGCCCATTGAGTCCAGGGAGTCTGGCCTCAACGGGCTGCACAGTCGACCTGCGGCCCGGCTCAAGGCGTCTACTTGGCCCACCTTTATTGCGTGCTACGCAAAAACAGATACCACGCACCGCGACCCACAACGGGATATGCAGACCCACGTAAAGCAGGTCGCGCAGTGACCGGGCGAGAGGACCGCACCTTGTGCCCGCTGCCGGCGCCGCGAGATGGCTGACCCATGCTGCCATTGCACAGACCGGCAGGAGAGCGTAAAAAAGGGGTCTTTTCGACTCGCACCTGAAATGGCGTCGCTGTCACAAAACGGTGGTGTCAAACGTCTGGGTAGCTATGAACGACGCCACCGACACATTCAACCGCCTCCGCCCTCGCTTGCAGGGTATTGCCTACCGCATGCTGGGCTCCTCGGCCGAGGCCGAAGAAGTCGTCCAGGATGCGTGGCTGCGATGGCACGAGGCCGACCAGGATCGTCTGGACAACACGGAGGCCTGGCTCGTTTCCATCACCACGCGACTGGCCATCGACAGACTGCGCACAGCCAAGGTCCAGCGCGAGCACTATGTCGGCACATGGCTGCCGGAGCCCCTGCTCTCCGATTCCCCCGTCTCGCCGGAGCAGGTGCTGGAGCGAGCCGACGACGTCTCGGTGGCCTTCCTCGCACTGCTGGAGCGCCTTGCTCCCGAGGCCCGTGCGGCCTATTTGCTGCGCGAAGTGTTCGATGCCGACTATGGTGAAGTGGCCGAGGCCCTGGGCAAGACCGAGCCCGCCTGCAGGCAGCTTGTTCACCGCGCCAAGGTGCAGCTACAGGACCAGCGGCCGCGGTACACCGTCCCTCGAGAGACCCAGCTGCGGCTGCTGCGGGGGTTCGCTGATGCCGCCGTGCGCGGCGAGTTCGCCGCGCTCAAAACCATGCTCGCCGACGACGCGCAGCTGATCGGCGATGGCGGCGGCAAGGTGCCCAGCTTTGGGGTGCCGCTGGTGGGCGGGCAGCGCATCGCACAGCTGTATCTCGCCACCAGCCTTCGCTACCCCGGCCTGGTCCGATTCGAAGTGGCTGTGCTCAACGGTCAATGGGGCTTGCTGCGCTTCATCGATGGCGCCCTGGAGTCGGCGCAGACGCTCGAAACGGATGGGGAGCGCATCGTGCGCATTCACGCGCAGCGCAACCCGGACAAGCTCGCCCGCATCGCCCAGGCATTGGGCCGCGATCTCAATGTCACAAGTCAGCCCTCTCAAACGTCTTGAGCATGTGTATCCCAACCATGACTCAAAGGTAAAACCATGAACGAGCCCCGCCTCCACTGGACCGACATCTCTCCCAAGGCCTACCAGGCCATGGCCGGCGTCAGCGCCACCACCGCCAAGTCTTCGCTCGGCCCCGTCCTGATGGAACTCGTGCAGACGCGCGTGTCCCAGCTCAATGGCTGCGCCTTCTGCCTGGACATGCATGCGCGCGATCTGCGCAAGCATGGCGAGACCTGGCAGCGCATCAATAGCCTGTCGACCTGGCGTGAAACCGGCCTGTACAGCCAGCGAGAGCGCGCCGCGCTGAACTGGGCCGAGACCACGACCCGGCTGGTCGAGTACCACGGCAGCCGGGATGCCGACTTCGACGCACTGAAGAGCCAGTTCAGTGACCAGGAGATCGTCGAGCTCTGCTGGACGATCGCACAGATCAACACCTGGAATCGCATGGCCATCGGCATGCAGGTTCCGGTGCTTGAAAAGCCCATCCAATGAGCGCCCACCCTCTGAACGGAAGGACAAACCCATCGACCCGGAGCGATGCTTTGTTCTTCGCTCGCTGAACGACATCCAGTATGCAAGGAACGATGGCTTTCTTCAGCGATGGGCACAGCAGATTTCACCCCGCGCTGTCACAAGCCGTCATCGTCAAACGTCTTGTGTTGTATGGATGGTTGCAGGGCGCCGCCGTCTTTAATTTCCCCCACGTAATGAAGGACTTGACATGAAAGTTGTGATCATCGGAGGCAGTGGCCTCATCGGCAAGAAACTTGCGGCCTTGCTTCAGCAGGCCGGGCATGAAGTGGTGGCGGCATCGCCGTCGTCGGGCGTCAACGCGGTGACGGGAGAAGGACTCTCCCAGGCGCTGGCCGGTGCGGAGGTCGTGGTTGACGTGTCCAACTCGCCGTCGTTCGAAGACGAGGCGGTGATGAATTTCTTCAAGTCGTCGACCCGGAACCTGCTCGCCACCGAACTCGCCGCGGGCGTGCGCCATCATGTGGCGCTGTCGGTTGTGGGATCCGAGCGCGTGCCCGAAAGCGGCTACTTCCGTGCCAAGGTGGCCCAGGAGTCAATCATCAAGGGCTCCACGGTGCCGTACACGATTGTCCGGGCCACCCAATTCTTCGAGTTCCTGGAATCCATTGCCTATGTGAGCACCCAGGACCAGACGGTGCGTGCGTCGTCGGCCCGGTTGCAGCCGATAGCGGCTGATGATGTCGCTGCCGCGCTGGCGAAGGTTGCCACCGAGGCACCGCTGAACGACACCTGTGAAATCGCAGGGCCCCAGTCATTCCGTCTCGACGAGCTGCTGCGACGCACCTTGCAAGCCAGCCAGGACCCGCGAGAAGTCGTCAGGGATGACGACGCGCTGTATTTTGGAACGCGCCTCGATGACAAGTCCTTGACGCCCGGCGCCCATGCGCGGATCGGCACGACCTCGCTGGAAAGCTGGCTGGCAAACAACGCGGCCGCGAAATAGATCGGAGATCGGATTTTCTCGACGAGAAAGCCAGGTTCGCACATGGTGATTCCTGGACCCATCCGAACCTTCTCTGGGTAGGGCATGCCGTGAGCGATGATGGTCGATTCCAGCGCCACGAGCGGTCGGCCGGCGGCCTGTGCAGCCGCCACAGGCGCGCTGCGGATCGGCCAGGAACGGGCATCGTGTTCGTGCAGCGCCGCGACCGGGGGCTTCTCCCAGGCAGGTATCTTCGCGTTCGAACGGCGAGACCGCATCGGCGACGTAGCAATGGCTAGCGCGTGGGACGCGTGCCCATGGCCGTGAGCACACCCAAGGCGATGAAGGATGTACCCGCGAGCCGGTTGCCCCAGACGGCGTGCCGGGCCGCCCGGTGCAGGCGCGGTGCGACGAGGCTTGCGGTCAGCACGTAGATGAGGTCGGTGCAGCCGGCGATACCGATGAAGACCCCACCGAGCGCCAGGGTCTGCATCAGCGGGCTGGCGTGCGCGTCCATGAACTGCGGCAGAAAGGCGGCAAAAAACAAGGTGGTTTTCGGGTTCAATAGCGCCACCATGAAGCCGTCGCGAAAGACACGCCGCAGGGGCTGCACCGGTGCCTGCAACGCCGCATTTGCGATGGCCGGCATCGCCCGCCACATCCGAATGCCGAGGTACACGAGGTAGGCGGCACCGGCCCATTTCACCACGGTGAAGGCGACCGATGAAACAGCGAACAAAGCAGCCAGCCCGAGCGCGGCGCCCACGGCGTTGGAGAGGTTGCCCAGTGCCACGCCCAGCACGGAAGCGAGACCGCAGGAGCGCCCCTGTGCCAGAGTGCGGGCCACGATATAGACGACGGCGGGGCCGGGCGTGAGAGCCAGCACCAGGCTGGCGCCCACGAAAGCCAGGAGCAACGGGGTGTCAGGAAGCATAGGAACTCCAGATTCTTGGAGCAACAAGTGTCGCCGCGCCATCGCTGCTTGTAAAGAATCCTCTGGCCGGGTCACAAGGTCGGACATGCGCGGCAAGAGTGGCTGCTACGGGCCCGTCGGGCCAGCCACTGGTGGTCTGTAAATGGCCGGTTTGATCCGTTTGATCAGCTTGATCCGTTTGATTTTTTAGCTGTCGCTGGCCATGAAATGCCTTTAACTCAGCAGCGCCTGTGCAAACTCCCTGGCGCTGAAGGTTTCCAGGTCTTCCAGCTTTTCACCCACGCCAATAAAGTAAACCGGCACCGGGCGCAGGTCGGGGTGGACCCCCTGGCGCTCCCGGGCCCACAGTGCGATGGCGGCCAGTACACCGCCCTTGGCCGTGCCGTCCAGCTTGGTCACGACCAGGCCGGTGAGCTGCAACGCTTCGTCAAAGGCCTTGACCTGGCTCAAGGCGTTCTGGCCCGTGTTGCCGTCAATCACCAGTAGCACTTCATGCGGCGCGGTGGTGTCAGCTTTTTGCACCACACGCTTGATCTTGCGTAGCTCTTCCATCAGGTGCAGCTGTGTCGGCAGGCGGCCCGCCGTGTCGACTAGCACCACATCCTTGCCGCGCGCCTTGCCGGCGCTCACGGCGTCAAAGCTCACAGCCGCCGGGTCGCCGCCTGCCTGGCTGATGATTTCTACCGTGTTGCGGTCGGCCCAGATGCTGAGCTGCTCGCGCGCCGCCGCACGAAAGGTGTCGGCAGCCGCCAGCAGCACCGAGGCACCTTCAGCGGCCAGGTGACGCGTGAGCTTGCCGATCGAGGTGGTTTTGCCTGCGCCATTGACGCCTGTGACCATGATCACCGTGGGCTGGTATTTCCCGATCACCAGGGCTTGTTCCAGCGGCTTGAGCAGTTGCGCCAGTGCGTCGACCAGCGCGTTTTTAACCGCGACAGGGTGTGTCATGCCGCCATCCTTGACCCGGCGCTTGACTTCGGCGAGCAGGTATTCCGTGGCCTTCACGCCGGCATCGGCCATCAGCAGGGCGGTTTCAAGGTCCTCGTACAGCTCGTCGTCAATGCGGCTGCCGGTAAAAACGGTGGAAATGCTGGAGCCGGTTTTACGCAGGCCCGCCTGAAGCTTGCTGAGCCAGCGCTGGCGCTCCGGCGCCACGGCATCGGGCACAGGAATGGCAATCGGCGTGACCAGCGCGCTGCCAATCAGCCCGCCCGTGCTGCCGGGCTGGTTGAGCGGGGCCGTGGGCAGCGCGGGGGCGGGATCGGCTGGGGTCGCGGTAGCCGCAGGGGATGCCTGGGGCGCAGGCGGTGCGGGGGGAGGGGATTTTTTCTTGAAAAAACTGAACATTGGGTATGCTTGTGAGTCGCACCATTCTATGAAACCCCCCGGGCCAGCCCTTTTGAAGCTTTCAGTACCCCTCCCCCAGCGCATTGTTTCCCTGATTTCCGCGTCTTTCCTGCCCGTTGTACTGGCCGCCTGCGTCAGCACGGCAGCCTGTGCGCAGACGCAAGCCCCGGCTGTGGAGCAATTCACGCTGGCCAACGGCCTGACGGTCATTGTCAAGCCGGACCACCGCGCGCCTACCGTTGCGCACATGCTCTGGGTGCGCGTCGGGTCCATGGACGAAGTGGATGGCACCTCGGGCGTCGCTCATGCGGTGGAGCACATGATGTTCAAGGGCACGGCCACGGTGAAGCCCGGCGAATTTTCCAGGCGGGTGGCGGCGCTGGGCGGGCGTGACAATGCGTTCACCAGCCGCGACGGCACCGGCTACCACCAGCAGATTCCCGCGGAGAAACTTGAAGATGTGATGCGGCTGGAAGCCGACCGTTTTGCCGGCAACCAGTGGCCGGACGACGAGTTCACGCGCGAGATCGAGGTGATCAAGGAGGAACGCCGCCTGCGCACCGAGGAGTCGCCGCGCGCGATGCTGCTGGAGCAGGCGACGGCCATCACCTTCATGGCTTCCCCTTATCGCCGCCCCATCGTGGGGTGGATGAGCGATCTGGACGCCATGACCCCGGCCGATGTGCGTGATTTTTACCGGCGCTGGTATGTGCCGGCCAATGCGGCCGTCGTGGTGGCCGGTGATGTGGAGGTGGCCCAGGTCCGTCGGCTGGCCGAAAAATACTACGGCGGCATTCCGGCGCGCCCGGTGCCCGTGCGCAAACCGCGCGGTGAGCCCGAGCAGGCCGGCATGCGGCGCCTGGACTTCAAGGCCCCCGCGAGCCAGGCCTATGTCAACCTGGTCTTCAAGGTGCCCAAGCTCGAGGCGGCGGATCTGGCGGACCCGGCCGGCGCCGCATTGCCTGCACCGGCGCCCCCGCCTGCGGCCGGCCGGGATGCGCTGGCCCTGACCGTGCTGGCCGCGATTCTGGACGGTTACAGTGGTGCGCGCCTGGATCGGGCGCTCGTGCAGGGCGAAGGGCGCGTGGCCGACAGTGCGGGCGCATCCAATGGCCTGCTGGGCCGCGGGCCGCAGCTGTTCACCCTCGATGGCGTCCCTGCAGAAGGCAAAACCACCGCGCAGGTGGCGGACGCCTTGCGCCAGCAGGTGGCCCTCATTGCGCGCGACGGTGTCAGCGAGGCAGAACTGCAGCGCGTCAAGACCCAGTGGGTTGCCAGCGAAACCTACAAGCTCGACTCGGTGTTCAGCCAGGCGCGCGAGCTCGGCTCCAACTGGATGCAGGGCTTTCCGCTGGATGCCGCAACGCGCCTGATCGCCAGGCTGCGTACCGTCAGCCGTGGTGAAGTGCAGGCCGTGGCAGCCAAATATTTCGGCGACGAGCAACTGACCAGCGCCGTCCTGCTGCCGCAGCCCGTGGACCCGAACTCCCGGCGCCGGCAGCCGCGCGGCCCGGCTGCCGGCACCCGGCATTGAGTCTGGCCACGAACCGAAAAAATACGATTGTTGCCATGATGATTGCCACTCTAAAAACCGCTGCCAGGACCAGGGTCCCCCGCATCCTTTTATCGGGGGCGGCAGGCTTGCTGGCGCTTTGCTGTCAGTCCGGCGTGCTGGCCGCCATTCCCGTCCAGCACTGGACCCAGCCCAGCGGTGCCAGGGTCTACCTGGTGGAAAGCCCGGCCATTGCGATGGTGGATGTGCAGATTGATTTCGACGCCGGCAGCCGGCGCGACCCGCCTGACAAGGCGGGGCTGGCCGGTGTGACGGCGGGCATGCTGGACAAGGGTGTGCGCGGGAATGACACTCGCGCCGCAAGGCCGTCCCAAGGCGCGAGCGCGCCCTCGGGGGGCAGCGGCGCACACGCAGTGGCCAGCGTGGGGGCCTTTGAACCGCCCATGGACGAAAACGCGCTGAGCGAAGCCTGGGCTGATCTGGGCGCGCAATTCGGGGCCGGCGCCAGTTCGGATCGCATGGGATTTTCACTGCGCTCGCTGACCGAGCCCGAGCTGCTGGACAAGGCCGTGGCACTCGCTGCACGCGAAATTGCCGAGCCGTCTTTCCCCGAGGCGATCTGGCAGCGTGAGCGCCAGCGCATGCAGGCGGGGCTCAAGGAGTCCTACACCCGCCCCGCCAGCGTGATTGGCCGCGCCTATGCCCAGGCGGTGTATGGCAGCCACCCCTACGGCTACCAGGTGACGGAAGCCAGTCTGGCCAGCATCAGCGTGGCTGACATGCGGGCGGCCCACGCGGCCGGCGTGGTGGCCTGCCGCGCGCGCATCAGCATGGTGGGCGCCGTCACGCGGGCGCAGGCGGATGCCATCGCCGCGCGGCTGCTCGCGCGCCTGCCGCAAGTGCCCTGCGCCAGCCTGCCGCCTGCACTGGTTGTGGCCGAAGTGGCGCCGCTGGCCGAGGCGCAGGAGAAGCGCATTCCCTTCGATTCGGCACAGGCCCATGTTCTGATCGGCCAGCCCGGCTTCAAGCGGGCCGACCCGGACTATTTCGCGCTGACCGTGGGGAATTACATCCTGGGCGGTGGCGGCTTCGTGTCGCGCCTGTCCAGCGAGGTGCGGGAAAAGCGCGGCCTGACCTACGGGGTCTCCAGCTACTTCTCGCCCGGCCTGCATGCCGGCAGTTTCACCGTGGGCCTGCAAACCCGGCCCGATCAGGCCGCGCAGGCCGTGCAAATCGTGCGCCAGGTGGTGAATGACTTCGTGGCCAACGGGCCTACCGAGGCCGAACTTCAGGCCGCCAAGGCCAATCTGATCGGCGGCTTCGCGCTGCGCATTGACAGCAACCGCAAACTGCTCGACAACATTGCCAGCATCGCCTGGAACAACCTTCCGCTCGATTACCTGGATACCTGGACGCAGCAGGTCGACAAGGTGACGGTGGCCGACATCAAGGCGGCTTTTGCCCGCAAATTACAACCCGAAAAGATGATTACCGTGATTCTGGGAGCCGCGCCATGAAATACACCGCACTGGCAACTGAAAAGAAAACTGAAAAGAAAACTGAAAAAAAGCCCGCCAGGTCGGGCAAGGTGGTAGCGCGCAAAGCCAAACCTCCTGGCGAAATTCGCATCATTGGTGGGCAGTACAAACGCACCAAACTTCCGGTGCCCGACAAGCCCGGCCTGCGTCCCACCCCCGATCGCGTGCGCGAAACCCTGTTTAACTGGCTGGGCCAGGACCTGACCGGCTGGCGCTGCGTTGATGTGTTTGCCGGCACCGGCGTACTGGGATTTGAAGCGGCCTCGCGAGGCGCGACAGATGTGCTGCTGTGCGAGCAGGACCTCGGGCTGGTGTTGCGGCTCAAGGCCCTGCAAACGCAATTGCAGGCCGGCATGGTGCGGATCGAGCGAGGCGACGGCGTGGGCCTGCTGCGGCGGCTGCCCGCGGCCAGCATGCAGCTGGTGCTGCTGGACCCGCCGTTTGAGTCCGAACTGTTTGAGCCCGCGCTGAAAGCCGCCGTGCAGGTGTTGGGGCCTACCGGCCTTGTCTACCTGGAGGCACCCCGGCACTGGCTCGATGAGGAACTGCAGCCGCTGGGCCTGCGGGTACACCGCAGCGGCAAGGCGGGTGCGGTGCATTTCCATTTGCTGGTGCGCATCGACAGTTGAGGCGCCGGCTGGCCGCCAGGGCAGGGCGGCTGCGGCCCTGTTCGGCTTGGGGTTACCCGCGCCCGAGGCCGGCGGGGCATAATTCCCCCATGCCCGCCACCCCGCCGCCAACGCCACGCATTGCTGTTTATTCCGGCACGTTTGACCCTTTCACGCTCGGCCATGACGACGTGGTGCGCCGTGCCGGCAAGCTGTTTGACCGGCTCATCATTGCGGTCGCGGCGGCCCACCACAAGAAGACCCTGTTCTCGCTGCAGGACCGTGTGGAGCAGGTACAGGCGGCCACCCGCGACATCGTCGGCGTGAGGGTGCTGGCCTTTGAGGGGCTGATCATGGATTTTTGCGTTGCGCACAGCGCCTGCGCCGTGGTGCGGGGCGTTCGCAACGTGACGGATTTTGATTACGAAGCGCAAATGGGCGCCATGAACCGCAAGCTCCAGCCGCAGGTGGAAACCGTCTTTTTGCTGCCCGATGCGGCGCTGCAATGCATCAGCAGCACGCTGGTGCGCGAGATCAGCAAGCTGGGCGGTGATGTCCGCCAGATGGTGAGTCCGGCGGTGGCAGCGGCGCTGGGTGCTGCGCATGCGGCTGGATCGAAAGGAGGCTGAACATGGCCTTGATGATTACCGACGAGTGCATCAACTGCGACGTGTGCGAGCCTGAATGTCCCAACCAGGCGATTTACCTGGGCAAGGAAATCTACGAAATCGACCCGCACAAATGCACGGAATGCGTTGGTCATTTTGACGAACCACAGTGCGTGCAGGTCTGCCCGGTGGCCTGCATCCCGGTCAATCCGCAGCATGTTGAAACCCGGGAAACGCTTTGGCAAAAGTACCAGCGCCTGCAGGCCGTCATTCCGGTAGTGGTGGCCCGGTAGTTCAGGCGATTGCCGGGCAGCGCGGGAAAGCGCGCCGGATCATCAGCAAAACCTGCCTTGAGCGGTTAAAACGCGGCCGTTATCAGGAATCAGCTATTAGGTATCAGCTATCAAAATAATAGCTACTTCCCCGTGATGCTCAGCGTGACGCTCAGTCTTCCGGGTCAGTCTTGCGCGGTGGCTTGGGCCGTGGTGGCTGGCTGGTGTGAATCAGCATGGTGGCTTTTTCCATCTCGCCTGCCAGCAGGGCTGGCACGGCTTTGAGGGCGCGGTCAATGCATTCTTCAATGGACACGCGGTGTTCCTGCGATGGTTTTTTCAGCACCCAGTTGATGACCTCGGCCTTCACGCCCGGGTGCCCCACCCCGATGCGCAGGCGCCAGTAGTCGTCGGTGCCGAGCTGGGCATGAATGTCGCGCAGGCCGTTATGGCCCGCGTGGCTGCCGCCAAACTTGAGCTTGACCTGCCCGGGCACGATGTCGAGTTCGTCGTGCGCCACCAGCACCTCTTCGGGCGAGATCTTGAAAAACCGGGCCAGCGCGGCCACGGATTTGCCCGAGACGTTCATGAAGGTCAGGGGCTTGAGCAGCCACACGGTTTTCCCGTTCAGGGTGGTGCGCGCGACCTGGCCGTGGTAACTCTTGTCCAGGCTGAGCGGCGCCTTCAATTCGCGCGAGAGCGCGTCTATCCACCAGAAGCCGGCATTGTGGCGCGTAGCCTCGTATTCGGCGCCCGGGTTGCCCAGGCCAACAAAGAGTTTGATCATGCTGTGTGTAAGGGGAGAAAGCGGTGCGGCCCGCAACCGGGATTATCGGTGCAGCAGAGCGTGGCCCTCAAGAAAAACGGCCCTTGGCCTCCGGGGAGGACAAGGGCCGCTGACCTTTTCAGGCCAATACCGCTGGCTGGGAATTACTTCTTGGCAGCAGGTTTGGCGCCAGCCTTGGCTTCTTTGGCGGCAGCAGCCTTGGCTGCTTTAGGGTCCACAGGCACGGCAGCCGCCGCTGCGGCAGCGGCATCAGCCTCGGCCTCTTCCGAGACGGCAGACACGGACACCAGCACCGGGTTGTCCTGGCCGCCTTTGGCGACGAACTTCACGCCTTTGGGCAGCGTGATGTCCTTGACGTGCAGCGAGGTGCCTTTTTTCAGGCCGCTCAGATTGATGTCGATGAATTCCGGCAGATCCTTGGGCAGGCAAGAGATGCTCAGCTCGGTCAGCACGTGGTTGACCAGGCAGTTCTCGACCTTGACAGCCGGGGACTCTTCTTCGCCGCTGTAGTGCAGTGGCACTTTCATGGTCAGGCGGGTCCTCGCGTCAACGCGCTGGAAGTCGATGTGCAGGACCTGTTGCTTGAACGGGTGCATTTGCAGATCGCGCAGCAAAACCTTCTCGGTCTTGTCGCCCATTTCCATCTCGAGGACGGAGGCGTGGAAAGCTTCTTTCTTGATGGCGTGCCACAGTGCGTTGTGATCGAGTTCGATCAGCGACGGTTCACCGGTGCCACCGTAAACAATACCGGGCGTGCGGCCGGTGATGCGGAGACGGCGGCTCGCACCCGTGCCCTGCTTTGCGCGCTCAAAAGCGACGAATTTCATAATCTTCTCCATTAAAGGGCAGGCCGCGACCAGCTCACCCCGACATAAAAAGGCTGCCCAACCCCAAGGGTTGCGCAGCCACCTTTTTGTTTCGGATCAGAACAGGTTGTCCTGGTCCGAAAACAAACTCATGACCGACTCTCCCCTGGCAATGCGCTGGATCGTCTCGGCGATCAGCGGCGCCACGGAGAGCTGGCGAATCTTTTTGCAGCCTTGCGCGTTCTGGCTCAATGGAATGGTGTTGGTGATCACCACCTCATCCAGCGCGTCACCCTGGGTGATACGTCCAATGGCCGGGCCCGAAAAAATCGGGTGCGTGCAATACGCGTAAACCTTTTTGGCGCCACGCTCCTTGAGCACCTCGGCGGCCTTGACCAGCGTGCCGGCCGTGTCGATCATGTCGTCCATGATCACGCAGTTGCGGCCTTCGATATCGCCGATCACGTGCATCACTTCCGACACGTTGGCCTTGGGACGGCGCTTGTCGATGATGGCCATGTCGCAGCCGAGCTGCTTGGCCAGCGCACGGGCGCGCACCACGCCGCCCACGTCAGGCGAGACCACCATCAGGTCGGCGTAATTCTTCTGGCGCAAATCACCCAGCAGCACCGGCGAGGCATAAATGTTGTCCACCGGAATATCGAAAAAGCCCTGGATCTGGTCGGCATGCAGGTCCATCGTCAGGACGCGCGACACGCCCACGGCCTGCAGCATGTTGGCCACCACTTTGGCAGTGATCGGCACGCGCGCCGAACGCGGGCGGCGATCCTGCCGGGCATAGCCGAAATAAGGAATCACTGCGGCGATGCGCTCGGCCGACGCCCGTTTGAGCGCATCGACCATGATGAGCAGTTCCATCAGGTTGTCGTTGGTCGGCGCACAGGTCGACTGCACCACAAACACGTCACGGGCCCGCACGTTTTGCTGGATTTCAACGGTGACTTCACCGTCGGAAAAACGCCCCACATGGGCAGCGCCCAGTGAAATGCCCAGGTGCTGGGCGATCTCGGAGGCCATGCTGGGGTTGGCATTGCCGGTGAAAACCATGAAGTCGGGATGGTGCGTTTGCATGTGAGGCCCAGCTGAAATCGAACTTGAAGAGGACTTGAACGCGGCGGAAATTTTTATCGAATCAACTTGCGCACGGCAACAATACGCACCGGGGAAACACGTTGCTACAGGAACTTGGCAGTGAGCACCGGTTGCCTGTGTCTCCAAAAACACACAGACCCGCCAAGCGGGCCTGTAGTCAAGCGGAACCTAAGGGGTTCCGTCAGTCATGCAGACCCGCACCGGGCGGATCTGCGACCCGCCTTCATGGCAGATCAGAAATTTGGCAGGGGTGGAAGGATTCGAACCTGCGAATGCCGGAATCAAAATCCGGTGCCTTAACCAGCTTGGCGACACCCCTACACAGGACAACTGTTGCCTTTGAAGCGTAGTCTGAAACCAGACAACGCAACTTGCCAACAACCGACCTATAACCTGTTGACTCATGGTCGCTTGAAAACACATTCCCAAGAGCGGTTATTTTATTACCAACCGGCCAGGGGATGCGCTTGCAAATTGCTGCACTTGCGAATTTTCCAGTCGCCAGGGTGTCCCGGCAAATCTGTCAGATCTACATCGTGCGGCAGTAGCGCAAACACAGCACTTCCCGAGCCGGTCATTCGTCCCTCAAGGTGTTGCGCTGACAGCCAATCGAGTGATTGGCCAATCGGCGGACACAGTGCCTGGGCAACCGGCTGCAAGTCGTTGCGACCAAATCCGAAGACCTGACCTTCTGCATTTGCAGCAAAGCCTTGGATTGTAGCAGTTTCTGTATCGCGTTTGAGTTCCGGTGCACTGAAAATAGCGGGCGTGGAGAGCCCGGCTGAAGGCTTGACCACCACAAACCGCGCCGCCGGCAGTGCGATGGGGGTGATTTTCTCGCCAATCCCTTCGACCCAGGCGTGTCCGCCCGAGAGGAAAAAAGGCACGTCCGCGCCCAGCGACAGGGCCAGCGCGCGCAACTCCGTGGCAGGCAACGTCACACCCCAGAGGCGTTGCAGCGCCAGCAGGCAACTCGCCGCGTCGGACGAGCCGCCTCCCATGCCCGCCTGCGAGGGTATGCGTTTTTCCAGGCCAATGTGAACCCCCAGGGAGGTGCCGCAAGCTACCTGCAGGGCCCTGGCCGCCCGTACGACCAGATCTTCGGCGGGCAGCGGTTCGGGTGTGCTGCCGGGATGGCCCGGATCGCCCAGGTCGGCGCGGCTGATCTGGCCATCTGTGCGCAACTCAAAGTGCAGGGTGTCGCACCAGTCGATCAGCATGAAGGCCGACTGCAGCAGGTGGTAGCCATCGGCCCGCCGGCCCGTGATGTGCAAAAACAGGTTGAGCTTGGCGGGGGCGGGAACGTCGTAAATGGCTTTGAGCGGGCGCGCGTAAGCCGAAGAACGGGAGGCACTGGCGGGGCGTGTCACGTCTGAAAAATCCGTTTGATCCATTAAGCCGTTTGATCCGTTTGATCCGTGAATCCGTTGGCAATCCGCTGGCAATTCGTTAGCGCTGAGCAGACCCGGCGCCGGACCTTATTGATCCAGCACGACACGAAGGTCGGCCGGTGGTGTGGGCTGGGCTCTTTTGGCCGAAATGCGGCCCTCGCTGTGGCGGGACAAATCGGCAGACCAGCCGTTGACGCTGGCGTGGTCCCCCTGCAACCAGCCAAACAGCGCAGCCAGCGGCAAGGCCGCGCCCGTGGCCTGCTCCGTCAGGGCATCGATCGATGGATAGTGTTGCAGCTTCTCGTTGCCTGAATCCAGGATGGCTTCACCGGGTGACCAGCGCAGTACACCGAGGACATTGCCCAGCGGACTGATGAGTGTCAGCTCGCCACGCTCCGGCTGGCCCTTGAGCTCGAAACTGGCCGAAAAAGACTGTGCGGGTTCGCTGTGCACCTGCAGGCTGAGACGGCCGGCCCAGAAACCGTTTTTGGAGTCACTTATGCCTTTTGTTCCCGGAGGATGAGCGCATCCTGCTATCAAAAAAGTAGCGGAAAAAGTAGCAATCAGGCAGCCTGAAAAAAGGGCTGAACGCAGGCGGGTGAGGAGCAACAAGGGCAGGGATCCGGGGTTACAGCTTCACACGCAGGCGCTTGAGGGTTTCCTGCAGGGTCTCGTTGTCGGGGTTCAGCAGCAAGCCTTCCTTCCAGATTGCCGTCGCCCGTTCGCGCTGGCCCATGCTCCACAGGACCTCCCCGTAGTGCGCGGCAATTTCCGCGTCGGGTTTGGCCTTGTAGGCAGCCTCGAAAATGCGAAGCGCTTCGGTCTTGTTGCCCATGCGGTATTCAACCCAACCCAGGCTGTCCTTGATGAAGGGATCGGACGGCGCGAACCCGAGCGCTTTCTGGATCAGTTCGCGGGCTTCCGGCAGGCGAACGCCGCGCTCTGCCAGCGAATAACCGAGCGCGTTGTAAGCGTGGTGGTAATCGGGCTTGAGCTGGATGACCTTGCGCAGCAGGCGCTCCATCTCGCCCAGCGATGCAAGTTTCTCGGCCATCATGGCCTGGTCGTACAGCAGTTCAGGTTCATCGGGCGTCTTGGTCAGGGCCTGCGCCAGCACATCATGGGCAAGCCGGTATTGCTTGAGGTCGCGAAGCAGTCCGACTTCGGCATTGAGTTTGAGCCGTGCATCGGCGGGGTTGCGTTCCGGCAGCTGGCGGATCAGCTGCCGGCCCTCTTCGAGCTTGCCCTGGCTTGCCAGAATGGAGGCGCGGCGGGTTTGCGCCGCCGTCAGTTCAGAGGCATCCTCGATTTTGTTCAGCCAGTTTTCTGCGGCCGCGAAGTCCTTGCGTTTTTCAGCCACTTGCGACAGCGAGAGATAGGCTTGGGCCAGGCCGCGATTGCGGTCAGCCTCCGCGGCCTGCTGCTCCGCCAGTGCGACATAGCGTTGCAGTGAGGCCTGCGCCTGCGCGAGCTGGTTGTCCTGCAGTTGCAAAGAGCCCAGCACCAGCCAGCTTTCCGGGAAGTCGGGTTTTTCACGGGTCACCACCTGCAACTGGGTCGCCGCTTCTGCATAGCGCTGTGCATCCAGCAGGGCCCGCGCATACGCCATGCGGAATTCGGGCAGGGCCTTGGCGTTGCCTTCAAGGTATTTCTTGACCAGGTCTTCCGCCTCGGCCAGTTTGGGGTCCATCAGTTCCAGCGCCAACATGGCCGGGCCTTCAGCACGAGCGTCGGCGGCCTGGCCGCGTTTGGCCGCGTCGAGTGCGCCGTTGCTGTCGTCTGCGGCCAGCCGCATGCGGCCCACGGTGGCCCAGGCGGCGCCGGCGGTGGCGGGATTGTTCAGGTAGGTCTCCAGGCCCTCCTGCACCACGGTGCTGGACAGTGTTTTGTCAGTGACGCGGGCATAGGCGCGCGGCACTACGGCCAGGACCGCATTGCGCTCGGCCTCCGGCGCCAGGCCGATCTCGGTTTTCAGGGGGGCTGCTGTTTCGGCAATGCGGTTCAGTGCGATCAGGATTTGCAGCACATAGCGGTTGGCTTCGCGCGAGGCAGGCTGGGCCTGCTTCCAGGCCTGCGCGGCCTGCAGCGCGGCGTCGCCGGAGCGCGACTGCAGGGCAATTTCGGTAGCTCTCTGGTAGAGCAGGGCCTCTCCCGTTTTGCGGGCTGCGTCCAGCATCAGCGCGAAACCCGCGGCGGGCTCTCCATCCTGCGTGGTGATTTCACCCACAAGCAGCTGGTAAAACAGTGCGCTATCGAGCGGTGAGGAGGGCGGCGCTGCGTCCTGCGCTGCTTTGGCTTCGGCGAGCCCGGAAGGTGCGGCGGGCGCGGGCGCTTGGGTCTGCGCCAGCACCAAGGGGGCGGCGAGGTAGAGGCAGCCGAGGACACGGCTAAGTCTTTTCTTCATCAACCCATGATAATTGAAGCTCCGCGGATGCGTTTTCCCTCTTGTCCTCAGGGTCTGTCCCGCGGGTTGATGTTTGTTACCGCCTGACTGTGAGCCATGCCTGAACTGCCCGAAGTTGAAGTCACCCGCCTGAGTTTTGCAGACCGCATTGCGGGCGCCCGCATCGAGGCGGTATCCATGGGAAAACCGCTGCGCTGGCCGCTGGGCTGCAGTGCGCAGCGTCTCGTGGGCCTGCAGGTGCTGGCTGTGCGCCGCCGCGGCAAGTATCTCCTGGTCGACCTGAGCGATGGGTTGCTGCTGATTCACCTTGGCATGTCCGGCAGCGTGAGCTTTGGCTCGGGCCTTTCCTTGCCTGGCAAGCATGATCACTTTGACATGGTGACCAGCCTTGGAACCTTGCGCCTGAACGACCCGCGCCGTTTCGGCGCCGTGGTGTATGCCGGAGACGAGCACGACGCCGTGGCCCACAAGCTCCTGGGCCGGCTGGGTGTCGAGCCGCTCAGTGACGCGTTCGACGCGGCGGTGTTCCATCAGGCGCTCAAGCCCAGGCAGACCGCCATCAAGCAGGTCTTGTTGGGCGGCGAGGCCGTGGTGGGGGTGGGCAATATTTACGCATCGGAGGTGCTGTTTCTGGCCGGTATCCGGCCTACCACCAAGGCGTCCCGCATCAGCAAACCGCGTGCAGCGTTGCTTCACCGCGCCATTCGGCAGGTATTGACACAGGCCGTTACAAAAGGGGGAAGTACCCTCAGGGACTTTTCCAACGCCCAGGGCGAGGCGGGTCATTTTCAGCTTGACGCCATGGTGTACGACCGTGCCGGCATGCCCTGCAAGGTGTGCGGATCGCCCATCAAAAGTATTCGGCAGGGCCAGCGATCGACTTTTTATTGCGCCAGTTGCCAGAAACCGTGAGCGTTCCACAGAGGAAGCCCATGGTTGTTTCGGGTGGGCGATGCTATATTGACCGCTCACATCCACACAGTTGACTATGTCTTTTAACGAAAAATTTGATCAGCACGGCGTATGGCGACGCGGATTTGCCCTGCGACTGAAGCTGCTTGCCGAGTGGATGAAAGACCATGACCTGCTCGACGCCGCGGTGGAAGAGCGGTTGCACAGGCTGGAGTCGCAGGTGCGCTCCGACAAGGTCATGGTGGCCTTTGTGGCGGAGTTTTCGCGTGGCAAATCCGAGCTGATCAATGCCATCTTCTTTGCCGGCTATGGCCGCCGCATCATGCCGGCGAGCGCCGGCCGCACCACCATGTGCCCGACCGAGCTGGGCTATGACGCGGATGTGCCGCCCTGCCTGCGCCTGTTGCCGATCGAGACGCGCCTGCAGACCCAGGCGCTGATGGAATGGCGGATGGTGCCCGAAAAGTGGACGCGCGTTGACCTGGACGTGAACGACCCGGCCCAGCTGGCGCAGGCGCTCGAGAAGGTCGCCGAAGTCCGGCATGTCACCCAGGAAGAGGCCCGCCTGCTCGGGTTCTGGAACGACAGCACCCCCGAAGACAACCCCCTGGTAGGCGCCGATGGCCTGATCGAGGTGCCGAAGTGGCGTCATGCACTGATCAACATTGCGCATCCCCTGCTCAAGCAGGGCCTGGTCATCCTCGATACGCCGGGCTTGAATGCAATTGGCGCCGAGCCTGAGCTGACCGTCAGCCTGATTCCCCAGGCGCATGCGGTGGTGTTCATCCTCGCCGCCGATACGGGTGTGACCAAATCCGACCTTTCCATCTGGCGCGAACACCTCATCACCGAGGGCGATGCCAGCGACGCACGCCTAGTAGTGCTGAACAAGATCGACACCATGTGGGACGCCTTGAGCACACCCGAGCAGGTGCAGGCGCAAATTGACCGGCAAAGGGTGACATCGGCCGAAATCCTGGGACTGCCCGAGTCGCAGGTCATTCCCGTTTCTGCGCAAAAGGGACTGCTTGCCAAAGTGACGGGCGACAAGGCGCTGTTGCAGGCCAGCCGTTTGCCGGTGCTTGAGCTTGCGCTGGCGCAGGGTGTGATGGGTCAGCGCCAGAAGATCCTGCGCACGGCAGTGGCCGGCGGCATTGGCGAGCTGAGAGTCGAGGCGGGGCGCGCCATGCATATTCGCCGGCGTGATCTGGCCGAGCAGATGATTGAGCTGCGCGGCCTGAGGGGTAAAAACATCTCGGTGATCAAGCACATGCGCACGCGCATCGAGCAGGAGCAGGGCGAGTTTGACACCAGCGGCGCCAAAATACATGCGGTGCGGTCCGTGCACCTTAAATTGCTTCGGGATATGTTCAACCTGCTCAGCACGCCGACGCTGAAGGCCGAGCTGGCCGAGCTGACCGCCACGCTCAAGAAGTCGGGCATCAAGCTCGGCGTGAAGAAGGCTTACGGTCAGACCTTTTCGCGGCTGCGCGAGGGCCTGCAAAAGTGCCAAATCCTCAGTGGCGAAATCCAGTCCATGCTGACCGCCTCTTTTCGGCAGTTGAATGCTGAATTCAGCTTCTCGCTGCAAGCTCCCAAGGAGCCCGAGTTGACCCGGTATGTGAACGATCTGGAGCTCATACAGCGCAGCCACCTGCAATACCTCGGGGTCAGCAATATGCTCAAACTCTCGCAGGCGGAGTTTTCCGAGCGGCTGGTTCGGGCGCTGGCCACGCGCCTGCGTGTCGTGTATGAGTCCGCCTTGGGCGAAGTGGAGCTCTGGAACAAGTCGGCGGCTTCGCAACTGGATGCGCAGCTGCGCGAGCGGCGCCGCAATTTCGGGCGCAGGCTCGAAGCGATTGAGCGTATCCAGCAGGCCGCATCTGGCCTGGACGAGCGGATTGCCGAGATTGAAGACCAGGAGAATGTGCTCAATGAGCTTGACACCAAGCTCAAAGAGCTGACCGAGCACCTGATGGTCGGGCCTGCAACCCATCCCAGGGAAGAAGAGCCGGCGGCTTCCACAGAACAGGTGGCGTTGAGCCAGGTTGCCTGACCTTGATTCCTGACCGTTGATGATGGCCGCAGGCGCCGCGCCCAAAGGCAGGCCGACCACCCCGCCTGCTCGCCCGCAGGGCGGGAAACCGGATCTCGCGCGACCGGCGCTGTCAGGTTTTGCCGTGAAAATCGTGCGCTGGCAGGCCACGCATGGACGCAATAGCCTGCCCTGGCAAAACACGCGCGACCCCTACCGTGTCTGGCTGTCGGAGATCATGCTTCAGCAGACCCAGGTTGCCACCGTGCTCGACTATTACGCCCGGTTTTTGCAGCATTTCCCTGCCGTCAGCGACCTGGCCGCTGCCTCGCAGGATGAGGTGCTGGCCTTGTGGAGCGGTCTGGGCTACTACAGCCGTGCACGCAACCTGCATCGTTGCGCGCAGGAGGTGATGCAGCTGCACGCAGGGCAGTTTCCGCGTACCGCCGAACAGCTTCAAACCTTGCCGGGCATAGGCCGCTCTACCGCGGCTGCCATTGCGTCATTTTGTTTTGGAGAGCGCGTCGCGATCCTGGACGGCAACGTCAAACGGGTGCTTACGCGGGTGCTGGGCTTTTCGGCCGACCTGGCGCAAGGCGCCAATGAGCGCGCACTGTGGAACATGGCCACCGACCTGCTGCCAACGCAGAATCTGCCAGACAGCATGCCGCGCTACAGCCAGGGGTTGATGGATCTGGGCGCCACAATTTGTGCCGGCCGGCAGCCGCAATGCCTGTTGTGCCCGGTGCAGAACCTGTGCAGTGCCCGCGCGACCGGTGAACCCGAAAAATACCCCGTCAAAACGCGAACACTCAAACGCAGTTCGAAGGCGCTGAGCCTGTTATGGGCGCAAAGGCCGGACGGGTCGGTATGGCTTGAAAAGCGTCCTGCGTCCGGCATCTGGGGCGGGCTGTATTGCCTGCCGGTGTTTGACAGCGATGACGCCCTGAAAGCTTTTTTGCCTGCCGGCGTGCACGGCAGGCTCGAGCCCTTGCCGCATTTCGTCCATGTGCTGACGCACAGGGATTTGCATCTGGCCCCTTGGATCGCAGGCTTTAGCGCGGGCCAGGCCATGCCGAAAGCGATGGACGCGGGGGCGAGATCCGGTGCATGGTTTGGCCCGGCGCAATGGCCGGGTTTGGGCTTGCCTGCACCCATCCGCAAACTGCTGCTGCAGGATGCGCCGGCATGACCTGAATGTGGGCGATGCGCTGGGTTGCTACCGCTTGATCAGCCGGCATCCAGTTCGCGATGCCGTTTCAGGGTAGGCCACTGCCTGCCAAACGACTCAGCCAGCTTTTCCACCAGGTAAACGGAGCGGTGCTGGCCACCGGTGCAGCCGATGGCCACGGTCACATAGCTGCGGTGATCCTTCACCAGTGCCTGCAACCAGTGATCAAGGAACTTCTTGATATCCCTGAACATGTCGGCCACCTCTGCATGCGCCTTCAGGTAATCGGCAACGGCCTGGTCGCACCCTGTCAGGTGGCGAAGGTCCGGTTCGTAATGCGGGTTGGGGAGCATCCGCACGTCAAAGACGTAGTCGGCATCCAGTGGCACCCCCCGCTTGAAGGCAAATGACTCAAACACCAGCGTCAGTTGGGGTGCCGGGGCGGCGATCAGCGATTTCACATAGGCCTGCAACTGCGAGGCGCGGATCATGCTGGTGTCCAGCACATGGGATTGCTCGCGTATGTCGCCCAGCAGCTCGCGCTCCAGCTCAATGGCATCGACCAGCGCCCGGTGCTGGTCGGCCGTATCGCCGCGCGACAGCGGGTGCAGCCGGCGGGTTTCGGAAAAGCGCCGCACCAGCGTGTCGGTGCTGGCGTCTAGAAACAAGGACTGGACGGTCACGCCCTGTGCCTGCAATTGCCGCAGCTGCTGCGGAACAAGCGGCAATGATGTGGCGCTTCGCACATCCATCGCGATGGCCACTTTTCGGGGGCCGCGCTGGTGCTCGAGCGCTACAAAAGGCGTCAGCAACTCCGGTGGCAGGTTGTCCACGCAGTAATAGCCGGCGTCTTCCAGCGCGTGCAGGGCCACGGACTTGCCCGAGCCCGACATGCCGGTGATGAGTACCATTTCCAGAGCCATCATTGGCCCAGCATTTCCTTGGCATGCGCAAGCGTGGTGCCCGACAGGCGTTCACCACCCAGCATGCGGCCAACCTCCGCCACGCGCTGTTCGCCATTGACGTGGTCCACGGTGCTGACAGTCGCACCTTTTTCGGTGCGCTTGGCCACCACCAGATGCTGGTCGGCACACGCAGCGACCTGGGGCAGATGGGTCACAGCCATGACCTGCCGGTCTTTGCCCAGCTGCTTCATCAGGCGGCCAACGGTTTCAGCCACGGCGCCGCCCACGCCCGAATCAACTTCATCGAAGATCAGGGTTTGCGCCTGGCCCAGCTGGCTGGTGGTGACGGCAATGGCGAGCGCGATGCGCGACAACTCGCCGCCTGACGCGACCTTGCCGACAGGACGGGGCGTGCTGCCGCTGTGGCCGGCGACCAGGAATTCGGCCTGCTCAAGCCCATGCTGGGCAGGTTGCTCCAGCTTGCCGAGCGAGACGTCAAATTTTCCACCCTGCATGCCCAGGCCCTGCATGGCTTGTGTGATGGCCCTGGCGAGCAGGGGGGCTGCCTTGCTGCGGGACTTGGAGACCTGGCGGGCTTCTTCCATATAAGCCGAGCGGGCAAGGTGCTCATTTTTTTCCAGCTGGACCAGATCCGCCGCTTCATCGAGCCGGTGCAGGTCACTTTGCCAGGAGGCCAGCAATTCAGGCAGCTCGGCAGGCGTGCGTTTGTAACGCCTGGCCAGGCTGACCCAGAGAGACAGGCGCTCATCCAGTTCGGCCAGCCGCTGCGGCTCCAGCTCGGCATGCCTTGCATAGCCGTTCAGTGAGTGAACGGCATCTTCGACCTGCGCCAATGCGCTGTTCAAAACCTCGGCAAGCCCTTTGAATTCAGGCTCTATGTGCTCCTGATTTTGCAGTGATGAAATGGCGCGGCCGAGCAGGGCTGTGGCGTTGTCGTCGGCTTCCTGCAGGGCGTCGACGGCGGTCTGCACCGCATCGCGCAAGGCCTGGGCATTCGAAAGGCGACCGTGCTGGGCATTGAGCTCGTCCCATTCATCCACGCCCGGTGCCAGCTTTTCCAGCTCGCCGATCTGCCAGGCCAGGCGTTCGCGTTCACGCTGCAGGCTGTCCTGGGCGGCGCGCGCGTCGGTCAATGTTTTCTGGGCCGCACGCCACGCTTGCCAGCACTGGGAGAGCGTGACGGTGGACAGGTCCGCATAGGAGTCCAGCAGGCCGCGCACCGCGTCGGGGCGGGTCAGGCTCTGCCAGGCGTGCTGGCCATGGATGTCCACCAGCTGGTCGGCGATTTCCTTGAGCTGGGTGGCGGTGGCCGCGCTGCCATTGATCCAGGCCCGGCTTTTTCCCTGCGAATCAATCGTGCGGCGCAGCAGCAGGCTGCCGTCCGCCTGGAGTCCGGCCTGCTCAAGCCACGGCGCCAGGCCGGCGGGGCTGTCAAATTCCGCACTGATCTCGCAGCGCGCAGCGCCCTCACGGACCACGCCGGCATCGGCGCGTGCGCCCAGCGCCAGCTGCAGGGCGTCAATCAATATCGATTTACCGGCCCCGGTTTCCCCGGTGAGGACGGTAAATCCATCCGACAGATCCAGGTCCAGTGCATGGACGATGACAAAATCGCGAAGCGAAATGCTTTTGAGGCTCATAAGTTAAATCCGGGCCAGGAGGTCAGCCGGGGCGCTTCAGGCCACGCCTTCATTCCAGTGCAGTTTTTTGCGCAGGGTATCAAAATAACTCCATCCCTTGGGGTGCAGGAACCGCATCTGGTGCTCCGATCGCCTGACGGTGATCCGGTCGCCATGCAGCAAGGTGGCCAGCGACTGCATGTCAAAGTTGGCGCTGGCATCCCGGCCCGCCACTATTTCAATCGTAATTTCCCCCGCATCTGACAGCACGATGGGCCTGTTTGACAAGGTATGCGGGGCAATCGGAACCAGTATCCAGCCGGGGATGGACGGGTGCAGCAAGGGGCCGCCGGCGGAGAGGGCATAGGCCGTGGAGCCGGTGGGAGAAGCAATGATCAGGCCGTCAGCGCGCTGGTTGGCCACAAAGCGGCCATCGACTTCCACACGCAGCTCCACCATACCGGCGGTCGCGCCGCGATTGACCACGACGTCATTCATGGCCGTTGCGCTGAAGACGCAGCGCCCGTCGCGCACCACCTTGGCCTGCATCATCCAGCGCCGGTCTTCCTCAAACTCGCCGCGCAGCATGGGTTTGAGCGTGTCCTGGTAATCGTCAAACGAGATGTCGGTGATGAAACCGAGCCGGCCCTGGTTGATACCCACCAGCGGAATGCCAAACTGGGCCAGCAGCCGGCCGATGCCCAGCATGGTCCCGTCGCCGCCAACCACCAGGGCGAGGTCGCACTGGGCGCCTATGCCGGCCGCATCCAGCGTGGGGAACTGCGTCAGGCCGGTGTTGCTGGCGGTGTCCTGCTCAATCGCCACATCGCAGCCCTGCGTGCCCAGAAAGTGCGCAATGTCTTCCAGCGCAGAACGGGACCCCTGGGCGTGGTACTTGCCGATCAGTGCGACATGGCGAAATTGCGACTTCATCATCAAATTACATCACAACATGGTTTCGGAAGCTTCGTAGAATGTCAGTATGCTTGATGATCGTGCCCGGTTGTTGCTCAAGGCGCTGGTGGAGCGCTACATTGCTGATGGTCAGCCGGTCGGGTCGCGCACGCTGTCCAGGGCCTCCGGTCTTGAATTGTCTCCCGCCACCATACGCAATGTCATGAGCGATCTGGAGGAACTGGGCCTGATTGTCAGCCCGCATACCTCAGCCGGCCGCATTCCAACCGCCCGCGGCTACCGCCTCTTCGTCGACACCATGCTCACCACGCAGCGCGACCAGCTTTCTTCGGGGGGGCAGATCACCGCCCCCAGGCTGGCACCCGACCAACCGCAGAAAGTGATCAGCAACGCCGCCCACATGCTGTCCAGCCTGTCGCAGTTCGTCGGTGTCGTCATGGCGCCGCGCCGCACGTCGGTGTTTCGGCATATCGAGTTTTTGCGCCTGTCGGAAAAACGGTTTCTCGTGATCATCGTCTCGCCGGACGGCGACGTGCAAAACCGCGTCATCTTTACCGAGGCCGACTACACGCAGTCTCAATTGATCGAAGCCTCCAATTTCCTCAATTCGCACTATGCGGGCATGGCTATTGAAGAAGTGCGCGAGCGCCTGCAAAACGAGGTGGAAGTGCTCCGGGGCGAAATCGCCGCCCTGATGCAGGCTGCCGTCCAGGTCAGTTCCGAGGCTATCGAATCGCGTGACGAAGTGGTGGTTTCGGGCGAGCGCAACCTGCTGGCCGTCAGCGATTTCTCCAGCGACATGGGCAACCTGCGCAAGCTCTTCGATCTTTTTGAGCAGAAGGCACAGCTGATGCGCCTGCTCGACGTATCAAGCCGTGCCGAGGGTGTGCGCATTTACATTGGCGGCGAAAGCCAGGTCATTCCCTACCAGGAACTCTCGGTGGTGACGGCGCCTTACGAGGTGGACGGCCAGGTCGTGGGAACACTGGGTGTTATCGGCCCCATGCGCATGCCCTATGAAAAAATGATCCAGATTGTCGATATCACCTCCAAACTGGTCAGCACGGCCCTAAGCCACAGCAAGTAGGCCCTTACAATCTGCCTTGTTGATGGGGGGCGTTAGCTCAGTTGGTTAGAGCAGAGGACTCATAATCCTTTGGTCGTAGGTTCAAGTCCTACACGCCCTACCAGAATTTGAGAGGGACTGGCTGTCATGGTCAGTTCCTCTTTCCTTCTGGCGTAGCCAAAGCGTAGCTCTGGAACAGATTATCAAGCCTATCGGCCGCGATCTGCAAGCCCTCGGGAGCAATGTGCGCATAGCGCTCGACCATATCCAAGGTTTTCCAGCCGCCCAAACGCTGTAATTCGTGAGTTGGCGTACCTCGTTGACGGTGCCAAGAGGCCCACGTGTGACGCAGATCGTGCCATCTGAAATCCTCAATGCCGGCACGTTCAAGAGCCGCCCACCAAGCTTTTGTAGATACGTTTGAGATCGGCTTACCAGCGTAGACAAAAACATTTGTAGGGTGTTTGCCTGCCTGCTGCATCAATACGCCTAGGGCAGTTGCATTTAACGGTACAGCGTGAGGTTTTCCGTTCTTGTGCTTGTCTGCGTCAATCCAAGCGTGCCGCCGCTCCAGGTCGACTTGCGGCCATTGCAAATCCCGAACGTTTGCCTGCCGTAAACCAGTGGCAACCGAGAACAGCGCCATTGCAGCCAGATGCGGCGGCAGCTCTGCATAGAGACGATCAAACTCTGGCCGTGTGAGCGACCGAATGCGACCCTCGCTTTCACGGTAGAGCGTGACCTTTGGGACGCGGTCAATCCATTCCCATTCTTGCCAAGCCTTACGCAAAATAGAGCGTATGACAGCGAGATACCGATTGGCAGTACTGGCACTTCCGACCTTGAGCCGTGCAGCCTTGATTTTGTCGATCAGGGCGCGGTCCACTTCATCGAGGTATTTCCCCCCCGTCCAAGGGTCTAGCCATTTCAGAATGGCTCTGTCCTTGGACTGACTCCGCTTATGCGAAGTTTCCTCCAAGAACTTCAAAGTAGCCTCGTGCCAAGTCCGGCGCGGCTTTGCTCCGAGTTTTTCTTGCTCCCAGCGCTCGGCTTTAACCTTGTCGTAAACGTGTTGGGCTTTGCGCTTATCGGCAGTCCCAGAGCTTTTCTGTAGCGGGCCTCGTTCTCCCCTGATAGCTGGTAATTTGATCCACCAGTAAGGCGAATCTTTCCTTCTGTAGAGCGACATTCGGATTTCTCCTGAGTATCGGCCACAGACACACGCGCTAACGATTGTGCCACCAGATACTCGATCAATAGAGGTTCATAGAAAACCCACGTCTTGCCGATCTTGCAGGCGGGTATAACGCCTGTTCGGGCTCGTGTCTTGAGGGTTTGCGGATGGATGTGCAGAAACAGGGCTGCTTGACTTGCGGTAAGAGTGCGAAGGGCACTTGGTGCGCCATCGTTGACATGGGGTTGCACCCCATACCCCTTGTCATCAGTGAAGGAGGTCATTCAACCGCCGCAAGCGATAAACAGCGATCAAAGGGCTTTAAACGGCCCGGAACGCCTTCGCGCTGGAGAGCCTTCAAAATGTCCTCTGAAGTCCATTTGAGCTCGTTGTAGAGCACGTTCAGCAGCTTGCCGACAGCTTGCTTAGCATTGCTCACCGCCTGCAGGATGGTGACCTCAACAGCAGTCTTCATCGTCTTGATTCGGTCCTGCAGAACCGAGATGAAGGCAAGGGCAGGGTAGCTGCCTGCGAGGTACACACCTGGAGCCGTCAGCACGTCATAGGGAATCACGCGATCTTTTGCGCGCCATTCAACCTCGGCCCTAAACCAGTTACTCAACGTGTCGCCGAGCTGCTTGCCTTTTTGGTAGCCGCGAAACATCTTGCCGTTTTTGCGCCCACCCACATAGAGGGTGCAGCCTTTGCCGGTGCCTAGATCATCAATCAGCCTTCGATCTGGTTCACGTTTTCCCAATGAAAACAGGCCATCTTCAAGCCATTGCTTGCAGAGTTCCAGATTGATTGTTTTGCCTTCGTGGTCATCATGCGCAATGTCCACGCGAGTAATTTTTGCCTCCATGCGTTCCAGCCATTCGCGGAGCTTCGGCCAGTCTGTTATCGCGGCACAACCTTTGGCCGTGAGTTCGCAGTGAAGGGTGTTTTTTTGATGCTCGCCACCCCATGCAAGCTTGCCGCATCCGTGTTCGATATCGCGGGAATGCTTGTAGCCCATCCAGCCCTTGCGGTTGTCGTCATAGCCGAAAAATCCGCTGAGCGAATGAAATTCCAGAATGAACCACATCAAGGGGTCACTGTCGCCCAAGTCGGCGATATTGATGGTGAAGCCTAGCCAGTCAACGTGCGCCAATTGCTGCGTCGAGCAAGGCGACTTCGTTGGGATGGATATTTGATTTTGTGTTGTGTTGGAGGGAAAGAAATTTCCCCCCGTAGTTACTACATGGGGGGAACCTGCGTCTTGTGACGCAGGGCAGTCGTCGGATGCGAACATGGAAACTCCAGGGCATAGCGTTGCACGCACGACACCGAACGTTCCTAGTGGAACGGAAAGCAACGTGTACGAGGTGCAGGGACTACGCGGAAGAAACCGCTCCTGCTAAGTCTGGCCTGAAGAATGGCCCGCTAGGTGCGCCCCGGAGAAGGCGCGAATGAAAGGATTTGAGCGTAGCTACTGAAAGTTGTCAAGCTACGTAGCGGATTTGCTACACCGGGCAAGCGTCCCCGCTACGCGGGGCCCCTCTTGCCCGGTGTGGCAAACCTCATTTTTTGTCTGAAATCTTGATGCCAAACTGCTTTTCAATTTCCGCTATGGCAGACCTCAACGCCAGCGAGGGCATATTGAATGGCCCTGTAGACATGCCTTGTTTATCAACGAGAACATCAACGCACCAATCCCCGGTCAACAACTTATCACCGTCAGAGTAGGGCCGTGACAAGGTGATTGAGATATCTCGTAAGTCGTCCAGATTGTCAGTAATGGAGTCCGGTCCTGTGTCTTGGAAATCCTCTTCTCGCAATGCATCTTTTCTTTGACTCATTGAAGCACCTCTTCATTTACAACCCGATCAATATACGCGGAGATCTCTGGGGCCGCTTCACGAGATACCTGTTCCAAATGGCACCGTTGCCCAAGGTTCTCAAGCCATGCAACCACATCTGGCCGAGGTGGGTCGCATGCTTCTGCAATAACAACTAACCAAGCGCATGCAGCAGCTGTTGTTTCTAAGGTATCTTTACTCACTTTTTTCAGTGACATACGTAGCTCCTTCGTAGCGTCAGACAGCAAGTTAGAACTACGCTTGGTACCCGGTTAAGACGTGCGTGTGTCTGTAGACCGTGGGTCAGGGCGGGCAAAAAATTAGGGGTTCGCACTCATAATCCTTTGGTCGTTGGTTCAAGTCCAACACGCCCTACCAGTGCATTTGCGCCTCAGCCCCGGTTCCGGGTCTGGGGCGTTTCTACAAGCAGGGCCTCTTCTACAAAGCTGGATATCGCGGAGCCAGGTTTCGGTTGCCCGATTACTTCGCCCAGGAGGGGGTAAAACCCGAGCGCGAGGTGCGGGCGAATATCACGGAGGGACTCTCGTTCACATCCACCACGAACGGTTCCACAAACCTTCGACCGCGCGACAGGAAGACCAGTTCGAAGTTCCGTCGTATGGACGGTGAAACATGGGGCTCTTTGCGTTGCCCTACGGACTTGCAATCGTAGGTATACGCCACCCCAAAGGGCGTCCATTCCTCGGGAACCGCCCTGGCGCCCCGGTTGATGCAAACCTTGCTTTCTTCCCATTCGATACTTTCCAGCTTGTCGTCGACAAGAGTGCTGGAGATATAACTTTCCTGAAGCGACAACCGGTTCCCCACCATCTCCAAAGTCCGCAGGTTGCCGTTAAAGGAAAAGTCGGTAAGCACATGGGCATAGAGCGGAGGTTTGCCCTCGTCGGCCGCGGCGACGGCCACGCGAAGGAGGCCTGCCAGCGCCGTCAGTTCCTGCTGTTTCCCGGGGGTGCTGTCGTTTCGTGTGGTCGCTACCGCGCAAAGATTGAAGCCGCCGGAGGTCACCGTGCATTCGTACTCCCGTGAACGCGTGGCAGATATCGACACCATGGTCAGGACGCCTTCAAGGGTCCCGCGGTAGCCCATCTTTGGGCGGATGCCCGAAAGCCTCGTTGACTCCAGGAGCTTTCTGGTGACTTGTTCTGACAACACAGGCTTGAGTTCTTCAGGCAACGCCACGGTACTCGCGACCTCGCGCTGGGCCAGGGCCGGAGTGCTCCAAAAAGCTGATGCTGTCCACAGGATCGCCGAGGCAGAAAATATCGCGAGGGCAGCGCGGGCTTTCTGCGGCGACCCCAACTGTTTGACGTGACGCATAGGAGTACTCTCAAAGCTCAAAGTCGGAGCCGCAAGTTTTTAATTGTGACGGCACTACCATTTAAATATTACTCCCAGGTTCGCCGTTTCCTGGGAGTTCGTCCTGCAGCCATCAACGTACAGAAAAAGAAAGGGCTTGCAACACAAGGACAAACGGGACAAGCGGGACAGACGGGACAAGAGCTGCAAGCCGTTATGTCCAGACTGCCCGGATCATCGCGGCAGCGGTGGCATGTCGAGCGTCACGAGGGCAGGGCCGTTGCGTGTTGCTCCCAGTGTGGCCTGACGCGCTGCCGTCGACTGCAGGATCAGACCCTCTTCGACTTCACTGCCCACACGAAATGGCCGCGCAGGCTTGCCGTCGATGGCGATCAGTGCGGCGCCGCCGCCAGGGGAGCCGGCCACTACGCCATGCAGGGAAAACCGGCTGGCAAGGCTGACTTGTGGTGAGGGTGTTGGGGCTGCTGCGCCCAGCACGCGCGCGACGGCCAGCGGATCGAGGGACGCGGGGCTCGCTGCGGTGACGGGCACCGGCTCGGCCATACCGCGTCCGGGGGCCAGTCGCAGTCCCCAGTACACCAGGCTCGCAGCAGCGAGTGCCCAGACTACCAGCGTAATGGCCCGCAAGCCCAGCCTGCTTTGTGAAAGTATTACCACGCTGAGATTATGATGGAAGCACACTGGTCTACCGACATGCCAACCATGACCTCTCTCAAGTTTTTCGCGCGCCGTAGCCTGCAGGCTGGCTTCACCCTGATTGAGCTGATGGTCGTTCTGGTCATCATCGGTGTGCTGGCGGCGCTGATTGTTCCCAATGTGCTGGACCGTGCCGATGATGCGCGTGTCATGGCGGCCAGAACCGATGTGAACAACCTGAGCCAGGCGCTCAGGCTCTACAAGCTGGACAACCAGCGCATGCCCACCGCCGAGCAGGGCCTGCAGGCGCTGATCGTCAAGCCCACGAGCGGGCCGATTCCGGCCAACTGGAAATCCTACGTGGAAAAGCTGCCCAACGATCCCTGGGGCCGTCCTTACCAGTACCTCAACCCCGGCATCAAAGGGGAAGTCGATGTCATGTCTCTGGGGGCCGACGGCCAGGCCGGCGGTGAAGGCAAAGATGCTGACATCGGCAGCTGGCAATAGGGATATTGCCTCCATTCCCGTCCCTGCACGTGCTGCCCCGGGAGCCCGTGCCCGCAATCCCCGCAACTGGGGGTTTACCTTGCTCGAACTCCTCGTGGTGGTGGCTATCATGGCACTGGCCACGGCCGGCGTGACGCTGGCGCTGCGCGACAACGCCCAGACCACGCTGGAGCGCGAGGCGCTGCGGCTGGCGGTCTTGTTTGAGTCGGCCCGCGCGCAGTCGCGTGCAAGCGGTGTAGCGGTGTACTGGCACACCACCGCCGAGGGTTTTCGCTTCGAAGGTCTGCCGTCCAAGGCTTTACCCGCCAGGTGGCTGGCCGAAGGCACGATGGTTCGCGGCAGCCCCAGCGTGCAGCTCGGACCCGAGCCCATCATTGGCCCGCAGGCGGTGGAACTTTTCAGCGTCAGCCAGTCTGATCGCACCCTGCGCGTCGCCACCGACGGGCTGCGTCCCTTTGCCGTTCAGGGAGCGGTCCAGCCATGACGCCGCATCGGTCTCCGCCACAGCTACAGCTACGGGCACGCCGTTCCTCGGCGGGCTTCACGTTGATCGAGGTGCTGGTGGCCCTGGGCATTGTGGCGATCGCCCTCGTGGCGGGCTTTCAGGCGACGAGCGCCCTGACCAACAACGCCTGGCGCCAGTCCGACGTTCTGCTTGCGCATTTGTGCGCGGAAAACCAGCTGGTCAAGGTTCGCCTGTCGCGGCAGATGCCCGGCATCGGCGACAGCACGGAGGCCTGCGAGCAGGCCGGACGCGGCCTGCAGGTCACGCTGTCGGTGCAGCCCACACCCAACCCCGAATTCCGGCGCGTGGATGCGCAGGTGAGCGACGGCAACACGCCGATCCTCCAGCTGTCCACGGTGGTGACGCGCTATTGATCTATTGAGCTATGCAGGCGGACCCCATGCGAACCCAAGCCCGAAGCAGCGGCTTTACCTTGATCGAAGTGCTGGTGGCCATCACGGTCATGGCGCTGCTGGCCGTGCTCAGCTGGCGCGGCCTCGACGGGATGGCGCGCGCGCAGGCCCAGACCAGCCAGCGTGCCGACGAGGTGCTGACACTGCAGGCCGGCCTTGCGCAATGGAAAGTCGATCTGGATGCGCTGGCCCAGCTGCCCCGTGTGAGCAACCTGGATTGGGATGGCCGCGTGCTACGCATGACGCGGCGCACGGCCTCGGGCGGCGAGGGCGTGCTGGTGGTGGCATGGACCCGCCGCATCGATGCGGCTGGGGGGCAGTGGCTGCGCTGGCAGTCGCCGGTGCTGAGTACCGCAGCCGACTGGAACGAGTCCTGGAGCCGGGCGGCGCTTTGGGCGCAAAACGCCAGCACCGAGGATCGCGCGCGCGAAGTGCCTGTGACGCCGCTGGAAGACTGGCAACTCTTTTATTTCCGCAGCGACGCGTGGACCAATCCGCAGTCCAGCGACGGTAGCCGGGGGACGGCCATGACCCCGCCGGCGGCCGCGCAGCCCGTGTCCCAGCAGACTGTTGTGCCCGACGGCATCCGCCTGGTGCTGACCCTGCCGCCCGGTCAGGCGATCAGTGGCAAGCTCACCGTTGACTGGGTGCGCCCAACTTTCGGAAGCGAGAAGTCTTGATGCCCCCACGCTTGTCACTGCGTGTACTGCGCGAGGCCTTGCAGGCCGCGGCTCGCGAGACGCTTCGCCTCTGTCGCCCGTCCAAGCCTGCGCAGGCAGGCTTGGAGCCCCGGGGCTCCAGCCCCTCGGGGCCGCTGCGCCTGCGGTCTGGCGAAGCCAGTCCCGCGGCCCCTGCTGGGGTGGAGAGCCTCCACGGTTGCTTACTGCGCCTGCGGTCTGGCCCTTCGACAGGCTCAGGACAGGCCAAGGCCGGTCCCGCGGCCCCGGCTGGAGGGAAGAGCCTCCACGCTCGCTCACTGCGTATAGCGCTCGAGTCGGGTGCGGCGCTTCTGAGTGCCATGCTCACCGTGACACTGGTGGCTACCTTTGCCGCGGCGGCGCTCTGGCAGCAGTGGCGCAGTGTGGAAGTGGAGGCGGCTGAGCGTGCCCGGGTGCAGTCGGCATGGATTCTGACGGGCGCCCTGGACTGGACGCGCCTGATCCTGCGTGAGGATGCCCGTGCGGGCGGGGCTGACCATCTGGCTGAGCCGTGGGCCGTGCCCTTGAATGAAGCGCGGCTGTCGAGCTTTCTGGCCATTGACAAGAATGCCAGCGAAACCGAGCGCGAAGCGTTTCTCTCCGGCCAGGTGAGCGACTTGCAGGGCAGGCTCAACGTGATCAACCTGGTTGCAGGCAACGCGATTTCGGAACCCGCCATGGCCAGCTTTGGCCGGCTGTTCGAGTTGCTGGGTTTGCCGGTCCAGCAGTTGAATACCCTGGCCAGCCAATTGCTGCAGGTCTCACAGGCCGGCGCTCAGGCGGCTACCCAGCAGACACCCCTGATGCCCCAGCGGGTCGAGCAGCTGGTCTGGCTGGGGCTTGCTCCCGAGACGCTTGCCGCGCTGGAACCCTACATCACGTTGCTGCCCGTGCGCACCCCCGTCAACCTCAATACCGCCAGCGCTGAAGTTATTTACGCCAGCACACCCGGGCTGGAGATGGCCGAAGCGCAAAAACTGGTGGCCGCGCGTGCGCGCAACCACTTTCGAACGCTGGCCGATGCCAATCAGCAACACAGTGGCCCAAGCGGCGCGTTCAATGACGGGCAGCATGCGGTGGCCTCCCGGTTTTTCGAAGTACGCGGCAGATTGCGGCTCGACCAGACCGAAGTCCAGGAGCGTTCAGTGCTGCAGCGCGACGGCCTGACGGTGCGCACGCTCTGGCGCGACCGGGGCGTCGTCACGGTGGCAGACGTGGCCCGCCGCTGAGATGCCGAGAAGAATTGCATCCATTGCATCCGGCCGCGGTCGGGGGTACGTTGAGGGTACGTTGGGGTCGTTGGGGTATTCATAGTAAAACGCTACCCTACAATGAAATGAACCGGGGTCTTTGCCCATGAGCACACTGATCGTTTACCTACCCTTGGCGGCACCCGGTGCCGCGGCGAGCTATGACTATGTACGCACGCACGACGGTCGAACGATGACGGACCACGCCAGTGTGCCGCTGGCCCTGCTGCCGGCTGCCGAGCGTGGCGGCGAGGTGATCGCCGTCGTGCCCGTGGGACTGTTGTCGTGGCACTTGGTCGAATTGCCCAAAGGCGTTGGCATGGGCTCACCGCGACTGCGGTCCATCCTGGAAGGCCTGCTCGAAGACCGGCTGCTGGACGAGCCGGAGCAACTGCATCTGGCACTGGCGCCGGGTGCCGTTGCTGGCGGACGGGCCTGGGTTGCTGTTTGCGACAAGCAGTGGCTGCGTGGGCACCTGCAGGCACTGGAACTCGCGCAACGCCCGGTCACCCGCATCGTGCCGGAGTTTTCCCCCGCGACGGGCCCTCTGTACCTGCACGCTGTGGGTGAGGCCGACCTGCCGCGGCTGCTGGTTACCGGCGACGTTGCAGCGGGCGTGATGCTGCTTCCCCTGAACGTCGCAGCACTGACCCTGATCCCGGTCACCAGTGAATCCGATGAAGAGCTTCAGGCCCTGGCTGAACCCGGCGTGGCCGCGCTGGCCGAGCAGGTGCTTCAGCGCAAGGTCGGCGTGATGACCCGGCCCCAGCGCTGGCTCGAGGCCGCCCGCTCACCCTGGGACCTGGCGCAGTTTGAGCTGGCCTCGTCGAGCCGCGCTCGCACGGTCAAACGCCTATTCAGTGTGCTCCGCGAGCTATGGCAATCGCCTGCCTGGCGACCGGCGCGGTGGGGCGCTGCATTGCTGCTGCTGGTCAATCTGGTCGGGCTGAACGCCTGGGCCTGGAAAGAGCAGTCAGCACTGCAGGCCCGGCGTGCTGCCGTCAGGGACACCCTGACGCAGACCTTTCCGCATGTCAGGGTGGTGGTCGATGCGCCGCTGCAAATGGAACGTGAGGTGGCGGCGTTGCGGCAGGCCACCGGAGCCGCCTCCGGGCGGGATCTGGAGGCCATTCTGGCGGCTCTGGGCACGACCATGGCTCCTGGCCGGACTGCGGGCGCCATTGAATTCGTGGCGGGCGAGGCCCGCATCAAGGGCCTGCAACTCGGTCCCGAGGAAGCGTCCAGCCTGTCCGTCCAACTCAAGGGCCAGGGCTACAGCGCGCGGGCGGAAGGCGACACCATGTTCATCAAGCAGGAGCTGGCCCCATGAAAATCGCCGATGCCCTGGTCCCTCTTCAGGCGCGCTGGCATGCACTTGGCCAACGCGAGCAAACCTTGCTCCGCAGCGTCGCGTTGCTGGTCGGGCTGGCATTGCTCTGGTGGGTGCTGATGGTGCCCCCGTTGCGCACCTTGCGCCAGGCTGAGGCGCAGCAGCGTAGCCTGGATGCGCAGTGGCAGAAAATGCAGGGCCTGCGGGTGCAGGCTCAGGCCCTGCAGGCGCAGCCCAGGATCAGCCGTGATGATGCGCTGCGCGCTCTCCAGGCTTCGGTGAAGCTTCTGGGCGCGTCTGCGCAGCTGAGTGTGGTGGGCGACCGCGCCACCGTCACGCTGCGCAACACGCCGGCCGACGCTTTGGCCCAGTGGTTGGCCCAGGCGCGTGCAAATGCGGGCGCCATACCGGATGAGGCGCGCCTGGTGCGCAATGCGTCCAACCCGGCCGGTCCGGCCGTGTGGGACGGCATGCTGGTACTGAGGCTTCCGGTGCAGTAGGCCGGTCCCGTTTCATTCGGTCATCTCCCTGCTTCACGTCTTCAAGCCTTCAAGCCAAGCCTGAACCCCACCGTGTTGCGCCCCCGAGCTTCCTCCCGCCATCCTGCCGAAGTTGCACCATGGCGCTGGGCGCTTTCGGGCGCCTTGATCGGGTTGGTTACGGCTTTACTCGTGTACGCGCCGGCGGCCTGGCTGGCTGCGGCCGTGTCCGGGGCCACCTTGGGGCGGGTTGAATTGATTGAGGCGCGCGGTACGGTCTGGACCGGTTCGGCCAGGCTGCTGCTGACGGGGGGTGCCGGCAGCCGCGACAGCGCTATTCTGCCGGGGCGTGTGGACTGGCATCTGCGTCCCAGCTTGTTGGCCCTGAACCTGCAAGTGACCGCCGACTGCTGCACGCCCACGCCGCTGCGGGGGCGACTGGCCCCGCGCCGGGGCGGGGTGATCCTGCAGGTGGCCGATGGCGCAACGCAATGGCCGGCGGCCATCCTGGCGGGGTTGGGTACCCCCTGGAACACCGTACAGGCCGAGGGCAGCCTGCGGCTCGTAACGCAAAACCTTTCCCTGGAATGGACTGGAGGCCGGACGGCGGTGTCGGGGCGCGCGGAGCTGACGGCGCTGAGCCTGTCGTCGCGCCTGTCTACCCTCAAACCCATGGGGAGTTACCGCATGACCCTCATCGGAGGTAACACAACCTCACTGGAACTTGCTACGCTCGAGGGAAACCTGCAATTAAGTGGCAATGGGCGCTGGGTGGGTTCACATCTGCGTTTTGAGGGGGTTGCCAGCGCCCAGCCTGAGCATGAAGCGGCACTGGCCAACCTGCTGAACATCATCGGGCGCCGTGACGGTAGTCGTTCCATCATTACCTGGGGTTAAGAAGTATGACAAACATCCAGACCCAAGCCCATGTGCTCTCAACCCTGGCCACATTGCCCAGGTTTCCGATCGCTGTCGTTTCGATTGCGGCTTGTGTTCTTTTTGCAGGGGATGGAAGGCCATTGCATGCCCAAACACCGCGAACCAGCCCGGCGCCGGGCAATGGCGCAACGCGGCCGGGCGGCCCGGTCACCCTGAATTTTGCCAACGCGGAAATCGAAGCCGTGGCACGCACCATGGCGGTCATTACCGGCCGCAATGTGGTGGTGGATCCGCGTGTCAAGGGCACGATGACGCTGGTGACCACCTCGCCGGTGACGCCGGCGCAGGCGCTGCGGCAGTTTTCCGCGCAATTGCGGACGCAGGGCTTCGCGCTGGTGGAGTCCGCCGGCCTGTACCTCGTGGTGCCGGAGGCGGATGCCAAGCTGCAAAGCGGCACCGTGTCCGCCGGTCGCGTGCCGCCCGCGAGCGGGCAGATCCTCACCCAGATTTTCCGGCTCAATCACGAGACGGCCAACAATCTGGTGCCGGTATTGCGCCCGTTGATCAGCCCGAACAACACCATCAATGTGAACCCGGGGAACAATTCGCTGATCATCACTGATTACGCCGACAACCTGCAGCGCATCGGCACCATCATCGCGGCCCTCGATGTGGCGAATGCCACGGGCGTGGAGGTCATCCGCCTGCAGCACGCCATCGCCACCGACCTGGCACCGCTGGTTTCCCGCCTTATCGACTCCGCAGGCCCCGGGGGCGTCGTTCCGGGCCAGGCCGACACGTCCTTCAGGACGACGCTGTTGGCCGAACCGCGCAGCAACTCGCTGATCGTGCGCGCCGCCAATCCGGCGCGCCTGGCGTTGGTCAGGACGCTGGTGGAAAGGCTCGATCAGGCTGCGCTCGGTGCTACCAGCGCGGATCCTGCCAGCGGCAATATTTATGTGGTTTACCTGAAGAACGCCGATGCCACCAAGCTGGCGACCACCTTGCGGGCCGCCATGGCGGCAAACACCCTCGGCGCCATTGCGGCGGGCCCCGTGGTAACCGGTGCCCCGCTGCCTGGTCCCGGATCAGTCGTAGCGGCAGGCGCCGCAACCGCCACCCTCACCAGCAGCCAGCCATCCACCGGCGGGCAGATCCAGGCCGACCCGTCCACCAACTCATTGATCATCACCGCGCCCGAGCCGCTATATCGCCAGCTGCGTGCGGTGATCGACAAACTTGACGCGCGGCGCGCCCAGGTCTTCGTTGAAAGCCTGATCGCCGAGGTCAATGCCGACAAGGCTGCCGAGTTTGGCATCCAGTTCCAGGGCGCGCTGGGTAAAAAGGGCGACAACAACATTGGCCTGCTGGGTACCAACTTCAACGTCGGCGGGACCAATATCATCACCCTCGCCACCCAGGCTGCCGCCGGCGTCATCGCGCCGTCCACGGGGGCCAACCTTGGCGTGGCGCACCTGACCAACGGCGTGTATGTGCTGGGATTCCTGGCGCGATTCCTGGAGGCCAACGGCGCCGGCAATATCCTTTCGACTCCCAACCTGCTGACGCTGGACAACGAGGAGGCGCGTATCGTGATTGGTCAGAACGTGCCGTTTATCACCGGCCAGTACACCAACGCCAACACCAGTGCCGGTTCAGTCAATCCGTTCCAGACCATCGAACGAAAAGATGTGGGCCTGACGCTGCGGGTAAAACCCCAGATCAGTGAAAACGGCACCGTGAAAATGCAGATCTTCCAGGAAGTCAGCAGCGTGCAGCCTTCATCGATCAACTCCGCAACCGGCCTGATCACCAACAAGCGATCGATCGAGTCCAACGTGCTGGTGGATGATGGCGCCATCGTGGTGCTGGGTGGCCTGCTGCAGGACGAATACTCGGGAAACGTGGAAAAAGTGCCGGGCCTGGGTGATATTCCGATACTGGGTCACCTGTTCAAGGGGGAGACACGCTCGCGCAAAAAGACCAACCTGATGGTGTTCCTGCGGCCGGTGGTGGTACGCGATGCGCCGTCCACCGAAAGCCTGTCCATGGACCGCTATGACCTGATGCGAGCCGCGCAAAAAGATGCCCAGCCCGCGTCCAGCGTGGTGGTGCCTGTCAATGAGTCAGCGGTGCTGCCGCCGCTGCGTCCGGCTGCCGCAAGCTCCGTCGTGCCGCCTGCCGCACCACCAGAGGCACCGCCGGCAGTGCCGACTCTTACCCCGCGGCCCGTCGCAACCCCGCCCGTACCCGCCCGGGGCCAGTAAACCCGGACCAGTAAACCCGGACCAGTAAACCCCTATGCGCTACCCATTGCCTTACGCCTTTGCCCGCAGCAATACCCTGCTACTGGAAGACGATGGCCATGCGCTGACGCTGTGGCATCCGGCCCGGCCCGACCCTGCGGCCCTGGGTGAAGTGATGCGCAAGTTCGCGGCGCACAGCCCCGCGCTGGTCCTGCAGTGCGCTGACGCGGGAACCTTGACCCAGCGCATCAGCGCCGCCTATGCGGCAGGGGAGTCGAGCGCGGCCGCCGTGGTGAGCGAAGTGGAGTCCGACGCCGACCTGTCGCGCATCATGCAGGAGTTGCCGGCTGTCGAGGATCTGCTGGAAACGTCCGATGACGCGCCCATCATCCGCATGCTCAATGCGCTGCTGACACAGGCCGCGCGCGACGGCGCGAGCGACATCCATATCGAGCCTTACGAGCGGCATTCGAGTGTGCGTTTTCGCGTGGACGGCACCCTGCGCGAAGTCGTGCAGCCCAACCGGGCGCTGCACGCCGCGCTGATCTCGCGCCTGAAGATCATGGCGGACCTGGACATCTCGGAAAAACGCCTTCCGCAGGATGGCCGTATCAGCCTGCGCATTGGCACGCGGGCGGTGGACGTGCGGGTGAGCACCTTGCCCAGCGCCCACGGTGAGCGCGCCGTGCTGCGCCTGCTGGACAAGAGCGAGAGCAAGCTGAGCCTGGAATCGGTCGGCATGCAGGGCGATGTACTTCGCCGCTTCGAGCACCTGATTGCCCAGCCGCACGGCATCATCCTGGTCACCGGCCCCACGGGTTCGGGCAAGACCACCACGCTCTACGCCGCCTTGCAGCGGCTCGATGCCGGCGTCAGCAACATCATGACGGTCGAAGATCCCATTGAGTACGAGCTTCCGGGCATCGGGCAGACGCAGGTCAATTCAAAGATAGACCTGAGCTTTGCCAAGGCGCTGCGCGCCATCCTGCGGCAGGACCCGGACGTGATCATGATTGGTGAGATCCGGGATTTCGAGACCGCGCAGATCGCCATACAGGCCTCCCTGACCGGCCACCTGGTGCTGGCCACGCTGCACACCAATGATGCGTCCAGCGCCGTGACGCGCCTGACCGATATCGGTGTGGAACCTTTCCTGCTGAGTTCGTCCCTGCTCGGCGTGCTGGCACAGCGGCTGGTGCGCAAGCGGTGCACCTACTGCCACGCTTCTTCGGCAGGGTCGGGCCTGGCTGCCGGCTGCGAGCATTGCGGCTATACCGGTTACGCGGGCCGCACGGGCGTCTTTGAGTTGCTGGTGACCGATGACGCTGTTCGCGCCCAGATTCACAGCCGCGCGTCCGAAGCAGAGATTCGCGCGGCCGCGCTGCAGGCGGGCATGATGCTGATGCGCGACGACGGTGAGCGGCTGGTCACCGCCGGCGTCACCTCGCGCGAGGAGTTGCTGCGCGTGACCCCCGACTGAACCCGCGCCGGCCCGAACACTGCGCCAAGCCATCATGCCCGCCTATTCTTTTGAGGCCATGCAGAACGACGGCAAGCTCCGCCGGGGGGTGATCGAGGCTGACACGGCCAAGGCAGCGCGCGGCCTGCTGCGCACGCAGGCGCTGGTGCCACTGGTTGTCGAGCCGGTGAGCGGCAGCGCTGGCCCGGGTATCACCCGTTCGTTGCTGCAGACGCCCTTGTTTGGCGGCCGCGTCTTCAATACCGCGAACCTGACGATCTGGACGCGCCAGCTCGCCGGGCTGGTTTCCTCCGGCCTGCCACTGGAACGTGCGCTGACCGCCCTGACCGATGAAACCGAGGACGAGAAGCAGCGCAACGTGGTGGCCGCCCTGCGTGCCGAGGTGAATGGCGGGGCGAGCTTTGCCCGGGCGCTGTCGCATCACCCCGGCGAATTCTCTGCGATCTATATCGCCGTCATCGGCGCAGGGGAGCAAACCGGCCATCTGGGCCTGGTGCTTGAACGTCTGGCCGACGATCTGGAGGAACGCCAGACGCTCAAGTCCAAACTCATAGGCGCGGCGCTGTACCCGGCGATCGTGACGCTGGTGGCCATCGTGATCGTGATGTTCCTGGTCGGCTACGTGGTGCCGCAGGTGGCCAGCGTTTTCGCAGGCACCAAGCGCGCGCTGCCTTTCCTCACCGTGGCCATGCTGGCCCTCAGCGACTTTGTGCGCAGTTATGGATGGGCGCTGCTGGGTGCTCTTGTTTTGTTCGTGACGAGTATCCGTCTGGCCTTGAGAAACGAAGGCTTCCGCGAGAAATTCGACGCCAGAACCCTGACCCTGCCGCTGGTCGGACGCCTCTCGCGCGACTACAACGCGGCGCGCTTTGCCAGCACACTGGCCATGCTTGCCGGCGCGGGTGTGCCCATTCTCAAGGCCTTGCAAGCAGCTGCCGAAACCCTGTCCAACCGTGCCATGCGCGCCGACGCGCTCGACGCACTCCTGCTGGTGCGCGAGGGCGCCCCGCTGGCCTCGGCGTTGGCGCAGAAAAAACGCTTCCCCGGCCTGGTGAGCATGTTTGCGCGCCTGGGCGAGCAGACGGGCCAGTTGCCCGTGATGCTGCAGCGCGCCGCCCTGCAGCTGTCCAACGAAGTGCAGCGGCGCGCGATGGCACTGGCCACCATCCTGGAGCCCCTGCTCATTGTGGCGATGGGGCTGGTGGTCATGCTGATTGTGCTGGCGGTGCTACTGCCGATTATTCAGCTCAACCAGTTCGTGAAATGAGTGGCATGAGCGATATGAGCGATTGAGTTTCGGCTGCGGTCCCGGACGCCTGCCGGGGGGCGACGGGTGGTTTTTAAACAAGTTACGCAGCACGGCCTCAAAGCACGCATTTGGCCATGCTATAATCTTAAGCTACGCGGCTGTAGCTCAGTTGGATAGAGTACTTGGCTACGAACCAAGGGGTCGTGGGTTCAATTCCTGCCAGCCGCACCAAAAACGGAAGCCTGCAACGAAAGTTGCAGGCTTTTTCGTTTTTTCGCCGGTCATTTTTGCCGTGGATCAACGGCCTCAGCGCCTCAGTGCTATTCTGGTTAAGCCATGAGCAAAGCTTTTACCCGGGAAACCGAACAGGACGACGAAGACCTGGCGCTTCCGCCCCTGCCTGCGGGCGGCAAGAATTACATCACGCCGGTGGGTTACGAGCGCCTGCGCGCCGAATTGCTCGACCTGATCGACAACGAGCGCCCCAAGGTCGTGGAGATTGTTCACTGGGCTGCCAGCAACGGTGACCGGTCCGAAAACGGGGACTACCACTATGGCAAAAAACGTCTGCGCGAGATTGACCGGCGCATCCGGTTTTTGACGCAAAGGCTGGAAATCGCCGAGATCAGCAACCCTTCCATCCATCACGGTAGCGACCAGGTGTTTTTTGGCGCCACCGTGACCTATGCCGATGACCGGGGTGAGGAACGCACCGTCACCATTCTAGGGATTGATGAAGCCAACAGCGCCTTGGGCCAAATCAGCTGGATTTCTCCGGCGGCGAGGGCGCTGCTCAAATCACGGGTGGGTGATGAAGTGAACCTGGTCACACCCCAGGGCCTGCAGGTGCTCGAGGTACTGAAGGTGGACTATCCAGCTCCCGATGCCCGCGAGGATCTCAAGCAGTAAAAGGCCGAAGCGTTACCCCTGCAATTCCACATCGAGGCCACAGAGCTACACGCAGTGAGCGAACGTAGGGCCCCAATAGCCAGAAATGGTAACTCCAGCCCAGCAAGGGCCGCGGCTACACGCAGTGAGCAAGCGTGGGGGCCCTAACCGCCAGAAGTGGCAGCTCTCCAACCCAGCAGGGGCCGCGGAACCGGCTCAGCCGGGCCGCAGGCGCAGCGGCCCCCTCGGGGGGCAGCGGCTACACGAAGTGAGCAAGCGTGGGGGCCAATTTCATCCTGATGACTTGGCGCGCTGCACCCGCAGCACGGAGGGGGTGCGCTTGACACTGCGCAGGGCCGATGCCAGGTGAATCCGGTCCCGTACGGCCACCCCAAAGCGCAGGTCGGTCGCATCCTGCGCAGCTTCCTGCCCCATATCAACATGCGTGATGTCGGCTTCGGCACTGGCCAGCGCGGCGGCCACGCGCGCCAGAACCCCTTTGCCATTGGCCACCGTGACCAGAAGATTGGTCTCAAAAGTACGCACGGGTTCGTCTGACCAGTCCACGGCAATGAAGCGCTCGCTGTCGCGGTGCTGCAGGCGCTTGGCCACGGCGCAGTCGTCGGTATGCACCACCAGCCCTTCACCCCGGCCAAGGTAGCCGACGATGCCATCGCCCGGGATAGGGCGGCAACACGGTGCGAACTGCACGGAGGCGCCTTCACTGCCATCGATCAGCAGCGCGCCCTGCGATACCGACTCATGGGAGGTATAGCGTTCACGGCTCATCAGCAATGCGTCGGGTTTTTCACCAGTTTCGGCCAGCAGAGTCACGATGCGCTTGGCCACCATGGTTGCGATACGCTTGCCCAGCCCGATGTCGGTGAGCAGGTCCGCGCGTGAACGGTTGCCGGTAAAGCGCAGGATTTTTTCCCAGGTCGCCTGATGGGCCTCGTCGTCCTCGGGAAGGCGTTCCCGTTCTATGCCTTCGGCGCGCAGCGCCTGCGCCAGCATTTTTTCACCCAGCTCCTGCGATTCCGCCAGCGCCATGGTTTTGAGGTGATGGCGTATTTTGGAGCGGGCCTTGCCGGTGCGCACAAAGCTGAGCCAGCCCGGATTGGGACTGGAGACCGAGGCCGTGATGATTTCGATCACGTCGCCGTTATGCAGCTCGGAGCGCAGGGGGACCTGCTCGCCATTGACCTTGGCTGCTACGGCGCGGTGCCCGACATCACTGTGGATGGCGTAGGCGAAGTCCACAATGGTTGCGCCCCGCGGCATGGCCATGATCTGGCTCTTGGGCGTGAACACGTAGACCGCTTCGGGAAACAGGTCAATCTTGACGTGGTCCCAAAACTCGGCGGCGTCGCGTGTTTCGTGCTGGATATCCAGCAGGGACTGCAGCCATTGCGCGCCCAGGCGCTGCGAGGCATCGCTCTCGGGGGCGGTCGCCTTGTAGAGCCAGTGCGCGGCCACACCCGACTCAGCCACCACATGCATGGCGTCGGTACGCATCTGGAACTCGATATTGGTTCCAAACGGACCGACCAGCGTGGTATGCAGCGACTGGTAGCCATTGATTTTCGGAATCGCGATGTAGTCCTTGAATTTTCCGGGCAGCGGCTTGTACAGCTGGTGTAAAACACCCATGGCCGTGTAGCAGGCGGTCAGGTCCTTCACGATCACCCGAAAGCCGTAGAGGTCGGTGACCTGGGCGAAGGACAGGTGTTTCTCGTCCATCTTGCGGTAGATGGAATACAGCGTCTTCTCGCGCCCCGAGATGAGCACAGGCACCTGCGCGCTGGCAAAGGCCGACTCGACCTCGCCCTGCACCCGCTTGATCACGTCGCGCCGGCGGCCGCGGGCCTTTTGCAGCGCCTTGGTCAGGGTGGCGTAGCGCCAGGGGTGCAGGTGCTGGAAGGACAGGTCCTGCAGCTCGCGGTAGGTGGTATTCAGGCCCAGGCGGTGGGCGATGGGCGCGTAGATGTCCAGGGTTTCGCGCGAGATCCGGGTCCACTTGGCGCGCGGGACGTCGCCCAGCGTGCGCATATTGTGGCTGCGGTCGGCCAGCTTGATCAGAATGACGCGTACATCGCGCGCCATGGCCAGCAGCATTTTCCGGAACGACTCGGCCTGGTTTTCCTCGCGGGTATTGAATTCCAGCTTTTCCAGCTTGGTCAGGCCGTCCACCAGCTCGGCCACGGGCGCTCCGAAGCGCTCGATCAGTTCGGGCTTGGTGACCCCGCAATCTTCAATGGCATCGTGCAGCAGCGCCGCCATCAGCGCCTGGGCGTCCAGTTTCCACTCCGCGCACTGCTGGGCAACGGCAATGGGGTGGGTGATGTAGGGTTCGCCGCTGTTGCGCAACTGGCCCAGGTGGGCCTCATCGGCGAAGCGGTAAGCCCGCCGGACATTGTCGATATCCGCAGCGCTCAGGTAATCGAGCCCGGCCATGAGCGCAGCGAAGCTGGCCGCGGCAGCATTGGCGGCGGCCGGGGTTGACTTGCTGGAAACGACGGGCAAAACCATGGCACTCATGCCTTAAATGTATCGCGGCATGAATAAAACGTGAAAAAAACGGATTTTACGGCGTCCAAAACGAAAAAAGCACCGGGTTACGGTGCTTTCAACAAGGGCTCAGTACGGACCCAGAGACTCAGCTAGGCACTTTTTTCAGCATTTCCAGGCCGATCTTGCCCTCTGCAATCTCGCGCAGGGCCGTGACGCCGGGCTTGTTCTTGCTTTCGATCTTGGGGGCATGCCCCTGGCTGAGCATGCGGGCGCGGTAGGTGGCGGCCAAAACCAGCTGGAAGCGATTGGGGATTTTTTCGAGGCAGTCTTCGACGGTAATGCGGGCCATGGTGATCTCCGGTGTGATCGATAAAAGAGGACGTAAGACTTTTAAGGAATTTGAAGGGCCCTGAAAGTCTCGGCGCGAGCGCGTCGCTGGGCCGAAAACTTGAGCCGCTGGGCATGAACAATGGTTTTCAGGTCGAAAACTGCCCGCTCAAATAACTCGTTGATTATAACGAAGTCGAATTCCCGGGCTTGAGCCATCTCGGTGGCGGCATTTTTCAGCCTCAATTCGATGACTTCGGCGCTGTCTTCGCCACGCCGTTGCAGGCGGGAGCGCAATTCCTCCCAACTGGGGGGGAGGATGAAAATCAGCACGGCATTCGAGAAAATCCGCTTGATGTTGATGGCGCCCTGGAAATCAATCTCCAGAATCACGTCTGTACCGTGCGCGATTCGCTCTTCAATGGCCTGGCGCGAGGTGCCGTAACGGTGCCCGTGCACATGCGCCCATTCCAGAAACGCATCGCGCTGCACCATGCCGTCAAACTCTTCCGGCGACAGGAAAAAGTACTCCCGGCCATGCTTTTCCTGCCCGCGCGGCGGCCGGGTGGTGTGCGAAACGGCGGGCTGGATGGCTGAATCCAGTTCCATCAGGGCCTTCACCAGGCTGGACTTGCCCGCACCACTGGGGGCGGCTACAACAAACAGGTTTCCAGGGTAGTCCATGTTCAGTGGGCGTTGATCGCTATTAATCTGGTAGTGAGTAGTAAGTTGAGTGATTGTCGCTCAGGGTCACTCGATGTTCTGGACCTGTTCGCGGATCTGCTCGATCAGCACTTTCATGTCCACGGAAATACGGGTCAGTTCCAGGGATGCGGATTTGGAACCCAGGGTATTGGCTTCGCGGTGCAGTTCCTGGATCAGGAAGTCCAGGCGCTTGCCAAGTTCGCCGCCGCTGGCGAGCAGCCGGTCGATTTCATCCAGGTGGGACGACAGGCGGGTGATTTCCTCGGCCACGTCAATCCGGATGGCGAAGGCCGTGGCTTCGGTCAGGGCCCTGTCCTGGGCGATTTCCGGCAGCGTGGTGCTGTCGGACAACGCCATGGCCTCTTTCCAGCGTTCCAGAAAACGCGCCTTTTGCTGCTCCACCAGTTTGGGAACCATGGGTACCGCCGCCGCCGCCAGCGCGCGCAGCTGCGCAGTCCGGTCGAGCAGCATGGCCGCCAGGCGCGCGCCCTCGCGCTCCCGGGCGGACATCAGGTCTTTCAGGGCCTTTTTGGACAGCTTGAGCAGCTCTTCACTGAAATCATGCGGTTTTTTGTCCTCGTTGGTGGCGATTCTGAGGACGTCGGCCACGCTGAGGGCCGCGGCCTGTGGCAGCCAGGACTTGATGGTGTCTTCCAGCGAACCCAGGCGCTGCAGCGTCGCCGACGAGGGGGGGCGCAGGCTGCTGGCCGAGGTGCTTTCAAGCGATACCCGCAGTTCCACCTTGCCGCGTTTGAGCTTGCCGGTGAGCAATTCACGCAGGGCCGGCTCCGCCTGGCGCAATTCATCGGGCAGGCGAAAGGCCAGGTCGAGAAAGCGGCTGTTCACCGAACGTATTTCGACACCCAACCGGGAACTGGCCTCCGGGCCGGAATCAGTTTCGGGTCCGGATTGCGCCGCGCTGGACTGCACGGTCGCATAACCCGTCATGCTGTAAACTGACATGTACTTATACGCTTTACTAGAGAGAGAACAAGACTTGGGTGACGTCGTCACCATGGCTCATCCCAAATTATGTCAAAGGTCAAGCCCGCCTCATTGCCACCCGACACCGTGATTGGTGGCTACCGTGTTGTGCGCAAGCTTTCGGCCGGCGGGTTTGGTGTAGTTTACTTGGCTGTTGACAATGAGGGCCAGCAGGTCGCCATCAAGGAGTATCTGCCGTCTTCGCTGGCCAGCCGTTCTCCCGGGGAATTGCTGCCCCAGGTTCAGCCGGACAAGCTCTCGCTGTACCGTCTGGGCCTCAAGAGTTTTTTTGAAGAAGGCCGGGCGCTTGCCCAGATTGCGCACGGCTCGGTGGTGAGCGTGCTGAATTTCTTCCGGGAAAACGAGACCGTCTACATGGTCATGAATTACCTGGAGGGCGGCACCCTGCAAGACTTCATCATCACCGCCCGCGAGCTGAAAAAGCAAAAGGTGTTCCGCGAGTCGACTATCCGGTCGCTGTTTGACGAGATCCTGCGCGGGCTGCGTATCGTGCACCAGCACAAGATGCTGCACCTCGACATCAAGCCGGCCAACATCTTCATCACCGACGACAACCGGGCCGTGATGATCGACTTCGGCGCGGCCCGCGAGGTGTTGAGCAAAGAGGGCAACTTCATCCGGCCCATGTACACCCCCGGTTTTGCCGCCCCGGAAATGTACCGCCGCGATTCGTCGATGGGCCCCTGGACCGATATTTATGCCATTGGCGCCTGTATCTACGCCTCCATGCAGGGCTACCCGCCCAATGACGCACCCCAGCGCCTCGAGAAAGACCGCCTGTCCCTGGCGCTGTCCCGGCTACGGGGCGTTTACTCCGACAACCTGATTGAAGTCGTCGAGTGGTGCATGTCGCTGGACCCGCTGTCCCGGCCTCAGTCCGTGTTTGCCTTGCAAAAGGAGTTGAGCCGGGAAGGTGAGCGTCGTTACACCAAACTCACCGTCAGCGAGAAGGTGCGCCTTCAGTTTGACAACATCGTGTCCGATACCAAAAAAACCGCGCGTAAGGCCACTGGCTTTGCGACCAAACTCAAATGAAATTCTCCGTGTTTCAGGTTAGCCGCAAGGGCGGGCGCGAGAAGAACGAAGACCGCATGGGCTATTGCTACACGCGCGAATCGGGCTTGTTTGTCCTGGCCGACGGCATGGGTGGCCATCCCGACGGCGAGGTGGCGGCCCAACTGGCACTGCAGACCATTTCCGCGCTGTACCAGCAGGACGCGCGTCCCACGATCCCGGACACCACCGAGTTCCTGTCGACCGCCCTGATGGCGGCCCATCACCAGATCATTCGCTATGCCAGTGAAAAAGGCATGCTCGACACGCCCCGGACCACCCTGGTGGCCGCCATTTTGCAGGGCGACGGGGCTACATGGGTGCATTGCGGCGACTCCCGCCTGTACGTCGTGCGGGATGGCGAGTTGCTGACGCGCACCCGTGATCACTCCTATCTTGAGCAGCAGAGCGCCGGGGCGATCAGGTTTGAGCGCATCAACCGCAACATCCTCTTTACCTGCCTGGGCTCGCCGACCAAGCCCGTCTTTGACATCGCCGGCCCCGTCACGCTGCAGCAGGGCGACAAGCTGCTGCTGTGTTCCGATGGGCTGTGGGGCAGCCTGAGTGATGACGAAATTGTCCGCCAGCTGTCCGCCAAAGGCGTGTCCGATGCGGTGCCAGACCTCGTGGAAAGCGCCTTGCGTGCCGGTGGAGAGCAGAGCGACAACGTGACCGTTCTGGCCATGGAGTGGGAAACGCCGGATGCGTTTGAATCCACCCGGGGTGTTTCTACAGACAGCATCATGGACGGGGTGTTCGCCTCCACCATTCAGGCAGGCCTGATGGACTCGGTGGTTGACGACCTTGACGAAGCCACGATCGAGAAATCGATTGCAGAAATCAACGAGGCCATCCGCCGCTCGGCTGCCAAAAAAGCCTGAGATTCCGGTGCGAAGGCCCGCGTGCCATTGAGCAGCCTTGAGCGGTCCATCGCGCTCTTTTCCTCCTTTCCCAGTTACTTCTTCGCTTCCCCTTTTTATTCCATTCTTCCGTTCACCCGGCGTTTCCGCCAGAAAGCCATCCACCATGAGTCAGTTTGTCAGAGTCGACGCGCGTGCTGCCGACGCCCTGCGTCCGGTGCGCATTACCCGCCACTACACCGCGTATGCCGAAGGGTCTGTGCTGATTGAGTTCGGCGGCACCAAGGTGCTGTGCACAGCATCCGTCGAGGAGAAAGTGCCGGGCCATAAAAAAGGCAGCGGCGAGGGCTGGGTGACCGCCGAATACGGCATGCTGCCGCGCGCCACGCATACCCGCAGCGACCGCGAAGCCGCGCGCGGCAAGCAGAGCGGCCGCACCCAGGAAATCCAGCGCCTGATCGGCAGGTCCATGCGCTCCGTGTTTGACCTGAAAAAACTGGGCGAACGAACCATTCACCTCGATTGCGACGTGATTCAGGCCGACGGAGGCACCCGCACGGCCAGCATCACCGGCGCCTTTGTGGCCGCGCAGGATGCGGTCAATCAGTTGCTGGCCCTCGGCAAGCTTCAGGAAACCCCGATCCTCGACCACGTGGCGGCCATTTCGGTGGGCATTGTGCAGGGCACGCCCCTGCTCGACCTGGAATACACCGAAGACTCGGCCTGTGATACCGACATGAACGTCGTCATGACCGGCGCGGGCAACTACGTGGAGGTGCAGGGCACGGCGGAAGGCGCCGCTTTTTCGCGCAAGGAAATGGACGCGCTGCTGGTGCTGGCTGAAAAAGGCATCGCCGAGCTGGTTGGGCTGCAGAAGAAATCGCTATTAAATTAATAGCTTATTGGCCCCGTAAAATAAGGGGTAAAGTTACTTTTCATGATGAAAATCGTTCTGGCATCCAACAACACCGGCAAGCTCGCCGAGCTGCAGGCCATGCTCGTGCCGCTCGGCGTGGAGCTGCTGCGCCAGGCTGACTTGAACATCCCCGAGGCGGAGGAGCCGTTCCGCACCTTTGTGGAAAACGCGCTTGCCAAAGCCCGCCACGCGTCCAGGCTGAGCGGACTGCCGGCGCTGGCAGACGACGCCGGCTTGTGCGTGGACGCCTTTGGTGGCCTGCCGGGCGTGGACACCGCGTTTTATGCCACGCAGTTTGGCTACGCCAAGGGCGATGACAACAACGTCAGGGCCTTGCTGGAGCAGATGGCCAACATCACCAACCGCCGCGCGGCGCTGGTGAGCACCCTGGTGGCGGTTCGTTCCGAGATGGATCCCGAGCCCTTGATAGCCTGCGGGCGGGTGGCGGGCCTCATTGCCCATGAGCCGGTGGGCAGCAACGGCTTTGGCTTTGACCCGGTCATGTTCATCCCTGAATTCGGCCAGACCTTTGCGCAGTTGCCGGTGGAAGTCAAAAACGCCAACAGCCACCGCGGCCGGGCCACGCGCCAGATGATGGATTTGATGCGCGAGCGGTGGCTGACATGACTCACCCCGTTGCCTGGCGCACTTCGTGTCGCGGCCTCCCCCTCAAGGGGCGACACCAGCGGCCCGGCACAACCGGTTCCGCGGTGTCCGCTGGTCTGAACTGCGACCGTTGCATGGTGCCATCGCTGCTACATGTATCCATTGATATGAGCCGATCGTGAAAGACATTCAGCACTACATGCGCAGCGGTACGCTGCAGCTGGCCGCCTTGCCGCCGCTGTCGTTGTACGTGCATTTGCCGTGGTGCCTCAAGAAGTGCCCCTACTGCGATTTCAATTCACATGAGGTCAGCGGCGAAATGCCCGAGCAGCGCTACCTGGACGCGCTCATGGCCGACCTGGAGGCCGCCCTGCCGCTGGTCTGGGGCCGTACCGTGCACAGCGTCTTTATCGGCGGCGGCACGCCCAGCCTGTTCTCGCCGCAGGCGATTGACCGTCTGCTCGCCGATATTCGCGCCCGGCTCAGGCTGGAGGCGGATTGCGAAATCACGCTGGAGGCTAACCCCGGTACGTTTGAAAAAGACCGCTTCAAGGCCTTTCGCAGCGCCGGGGTAACGCGCTTGTCCGTCGGCGTGCAGAGTTTTGACGACCGCCACCTCAAGGCCCTTGGGCGTGTGCACGACCGCGCCCAGGCGATTGCGGCGGTCGAAGAGGCGGCGCAGGCCTTTGACACCTTCAACCTCGACATCATGTATGCCTTGCCCGGTCAGACGCTGGAAAACCTCGCGCAGGACATGCGGCAGGCGCTTGCGCTGCAGCCGCCGCATATTTCGATTTACCACCTGACCATTGAGCCGAACACCTACTTCGCCAAATTCCCGCCCGCAATTCCGGAAGAAGACACGGCCTATGCCATGCTGGACCAGATCACCGAGATGACCGAAGGCGCCGGGCTGCAACGTTATGAGGTGTCGGCCTATGCCAGGCCCGGCCATCGCTGCTTTCACAACCTCAACTATTGGCAGTTTGGCGACTACCTCGGCATCGGTGCGGGGGCGCACAGCAAGCTCAGCTTCGCGCACAGGGTGGTTCGCCAGGTCCGCTACCGTGAGCCCAAGCTTTACATGGAAAAAGCCCTGGCCGGGGACGCCGTAACGCAGGAAACCGAAGTCAGCCGCGCGGAGTTGCCCTTTGAATTCATGCTCAATGCCCTGCGCTTGAGAGACGGCTTCAAACTCCAGGATTTTTCCGACAAGACCGGGCTGCCTGTCACGGCCATCCAGCAAGGCCTGGAAGAGGGCGAGCGCAAGGGCCTGCTGGAGCGCGACCTTGTCCGCGTGAAGCCGACCGAGCGCGGTTTTGATTTTTTGAACGACTTGCAGTCACTGTTTTTGACGTAGTAAGCCAGCAAGCCAGTAAGCAGCAGCCCGATCTTATGGAAACCACCAACATCATTCTTCTGCTTGTCACCTGTGCCATCAGCTTCGGGCTGGGCCGGACCATCATGCACCTACGCAACAAGAAACGCAGGAAGCAGGCCGAGGAGCAAAAGGCGCAGGCCTTGCGCAACCGGCCCGACGAGCCGGAATCAAAAAACAGGAGCAAACGAAAACGGCAGCTGCAGCAGATGGGTAAAGGCGCAAGAAAGCCCTAGTGTGGTGTTGCACGCTATCTGGCACATAAAAATGCGTCTTTTCGGCCATGGCGGCGTTGCAAATCCGCGCGATACCTACGGGTATCGCTGTGGTTTGCGCCTTGCCCTGACCAAAAATCCATCATTTTTATTTGTGCCATCAAGCATGCAACACCACACTAGCGCCACGAAGCTGCGGTTGGTTGAACCCGATCGAACCCGATCGAACCCGATCGAGCTTGAGTGAGCTGTTACCCGCGCCGGTTCAAGCGCTCAGCCGCAGTTGACGCGGGTCACGCGGCCAGCCTGGTCCACGGCAAGGTTCAGCCGCTCCGCATTGAATTCCATCGTCACGACCTCGTTGGGCCGCAACACCCGCACCGTTCTTGCGCCTGACCGGATGCGCGCATCCTCGGCCAGGGCCGCATCCGCCGAGCGGCCCACGGCAAACTGGGCGGGCGCCGCATTGCAGCGCCGGGAGACAGCCGAAGGTGGCGGCTCCGGCGAACCCGCGGCCCGCGGTGCATCCGCGCAGGCAGCCAGGAGCACCGGCAAGAGCAGGGCGGGCACGGCCGGGCAGAGGCGTTTAATACGCACGATTGGATTCTTTCCGGGTTTGAGGCGAAGGTTCATCCACTGCGGCCACCGTCACGCAGGCTGCCTTGATCACCCGCTCGCTCGGGTTGCCAGGCAGGGACTCAAACCGTACCGGGCGCGCGAAGGGCTTGAACAGCTGCACCCCCAGCGGTGCACCAGAAAAAGCCGGCTGTTTGTAGGCCCGTGACTCCGTGTAATAGGCCGACTTCGTGCGGCAGTCCACCACAATGGGCGCCTCAAAAGACCGGAAGGCCACGCCCTCGGGCGTGCGTTTGACGGCCGCATGGTTGACCCGCACCACCAGCGACTTGAGGCCATCACCCACCTCGACAACCGCAGGGTCGACCTGGACATAGTCCGAATTGGGGTTATCCGCATCACCGGTAATCGTCAGCCAGTCGGCCGCATGCACGGACGCGGCCAACGCAAAAAACATGAAAAACATGGTCAGGACAAGACGTTTCATGGTCTGTATCTCCATCGGGAAGGGGGAAGAGATTGCAGAAAACGCAACCGTGCCAGGGAGGGTTTTCGTTGAGTTGGGGGCACGGCACCAGCCGAGAGCCAGCCGGCCGTGTTGTCTTGAGATTCATTGTGAGCCCTGAAAGGCTCTTTTCCCGCGTGGCGCCGAAGGCTGTGGTGATCAGTTGTAACAGCTTTTGGGGTGATCAGAGCAGCTTCAGAGGGAGTCAAAGCGAACGACAATCCCCGCGAATCACTTCACTACCGTTCGCCTGCGCTTGGTCCTTGGGCTTCGACACTTCGCGACACTTCGACAAGCTCGGGACAGGCCAGGCTCAGTCCGAACGGTGTGGTGCGTCATGAGTGGAAACATCAATAAGTCGTCTGATGGCCAATGGAGGCCGATGGGAGGGCTTATTGATCAAAGGGCTGATGGCGGTGACTTTTTGGTTGTTCCTTCATGACACCTACAGCTGCATCCTCTTCAGGAGAATTGCTTCCGTATCTTCCCGCCATTGCGCGAGTTGCTCAGGAGTTGGCGTAAGACCGATGCCATCCTGGAACTCGATGATTTTTTTCGTCATCGCTTGGTAGCGATCCCGACGCATTGATTCGCCAAGAACCTCTGCCTGTATGGCCTCCCGCAAGTGCTTCAAGGAATCAGACATGGTGAGTCCTAACTCGATTAACGGGATAGTTAATTTATCAAATACCGGCGAGCAAAACTACCTGTTTTTTTATCCATGATGCTCGCCTGAAGACCTTTGATTCATATTGGGAATGACATGTATTAACCCGACCAGTCTCGCGGAGCCACCACTTCAGCCGGTCGGATTGTGACCCACATGCCGGGGGGCCTTCGCTGAATTCAAGCGCCGGATTATTCGGGAACGGTCTATCGCAGGACAGACAGCGGCCATGATGCGGGGTATCAAGTATGGACGGCTGCGATCAATTGGGTACTAAAACCGGGGCATTCGAGCTTACGCTAGCCTGTGAGTTCTTGTATTAAGCGGAATGGCACTTACTTTGGCAGGTTGGCCTTCGGCGACGTGCGTAAGTGCTTGAAAGCAAAGGGAGATGGCTGACCAAAGGGTCGATAGGATGGTTGTTTACGAAGCACCCAAACCATCTTCCCAAAGGCCAGCCACCATGGATCGTAATGCCCAAAGCGTCTTGCATCAACGTTGCAGCAGCATTGGACGCCGGGCGAGATCGACCCAGGCGGTGGAATTCTTCAACGTTCTGACGAGTCCGGAGTTG
>NZ_JBFUKG010000014.1:0-140080 GCF_056400945.1 Polaromonas sp. P4_H1
AGACAAGGCAACACCCGGGAGAAGTTGCAGCCGGTGCTGCGGCAACCAAGCGGGGTGGGTCGTGTCGGCGGCTGACGTTGGCGACAGGAAATTGAACACAGGCAAACCTCTTTCGAACAGCGCGCGTGGGGTACGCGTGGGAGGGTTATGCCCTCAATGAATTAGATAATAGGCAAAAGTCATTAAAGAAAAAAGCGGATAATATCGTTAAGAATGATCGATAAATCCAATCAGCAATCTTTCCAGCGCCTGCGCCTCAACCTGCGTCAGCTCGAAGTTTTTCTGGCCACGGCGCGCGGCGGCAGCACGCGTGCGGCCGCCGACCGGATCGCACGCTCGCAATCTGCGGCGAGCACCTCGCTGGCCGAACTCGAGGCCGCGCTCGGCGTCGAACTGTTCGACCGCATCGGCCGACGCCTGCTGCTCAACGAGAACGGACGTGCGCTGTTGCCCAAGGCCCAGGCCCTGGTCGAACAGGCGGCCGAAGTGCAAGCCCTGTTCACGGACGAGCACGCCGCACCCTTGCGGGTCGCCGCCAGCTTTACGATCGGCGAATACCTGTTGCCCAGCCTGGTGTCGCAATGGACGCAATTGCACCCCAAGAGCCAGATCCATCTGCGCATAGGCAATACCAGCGAAGTGATAGCTGCGGTAGCTGCCTTGGACGTCGACGTCGGCTTTGTCGAGGGGTCGCAGACGCATGCCGACCTGGTCGTGCGGCCCTGGCTGGATGACGAAATGGTGATTCTCGCGGCTCCGGGTCATCCGCTGGCGAATCGCTGCGCGACGGCCCGCCAGTTGGCCGATGCCACCTGGGTGCTGCGGGAACACGGTTCCGGCACGCGCCAGATCGCGGATGAATGGTTGCTGAAAAACCTCGACCGGGTGCGCGTCGGCTTCGAACTAGGCAGCACCGAAGCGATCAAGCGCGTGGTGGCGGCGAGCGATGGCCTGGGCTGCCTTTCGCGCTACGCGGTGGCGCAAAGTGTGGCAGACGGGCACCTGGTCGAACTGCAAACACGTCTGCCCAGGGCAAGCCGCCAGCTCGCCATCGTGCTGCACCGCGAAAAGCGGCTGGGCCGTGCGACCACGGATTTTCTGGCGCACTGCAGCGCCGCCGAGCAACACGGCTCCCACTGAGCCAACGGCGTCAGTCGCCGGGCGATCCAATCTTCTGCGTCCTTAGAACCTGTTTACGATCTATGTGGGGTCGCGCAAGTGGATTATCGGGATGGGATGCAAGGCGCAACATCCAGGCCAAGGCTGATGCCTTGGCTGATGTTGCAACGCCGCAGACCGCCCGAGAATCCACTTGCCCTGCGGGTTGGGACGAAATCGGGCGATTTGCTCACCAAATCCCTTGCATGGGCATCAGCCCATGCCGCGTGATGTTGGCAAGCAACTCATCCCGATTGCGTCTCAACGCGACCCCACATAGATCGTAAACAGGTTCTTAGACAGCAGGCGTGCATCCTGTCATGAAATGCAAAGTAAAAGACGTCAACGGTCAAGTCAAAAAGGGGCCACGACCAGATGATGCAAATGCGGCGTCATGCCATTTTTAAGGTGAAGCAACATGAGATTCAATTCATTGATAAGGGTATTCGCAATAGCTATAGCGTCCTGTATTGCTGCGGCATCACCAGCACAGGCGCAAAAGTGGCCTGACAAGCCCATCCGATTGATAGTCCCAGCGCCACCTGGCGGTATTGCCGATGCTGTCGCACGTCTGCTGGCTGAACAATTGCGTGCCACTCTGGGGCAGCCTGTGTTGGTGGATAACAAGCCCGGTGGCTCGGCTGTAGTGGCCGAACGGGCACTCATGAGCGCGCCTGCCGATGGCCACACCTTGATGGTCGGACCATCGAGCATGATGACCGATATCCCACTCGCCGTAAAAAAACCATACGACCCGCGCAAGAGTTTTATTTATGTAGCGGAAGCCGCCGGCATGGTCCATGTCCTGGTGAAAAATACTGATTTCCCGCCAAACACTATCACTGAATTATTGGACTATGCCAGGCGCAAACCCCAGTCAGTCAGCATAGCGAGCCTTAGCGCCGGGAACCGATCAGATTTTTTGAGCGAGATTCTCAGGGATAAAAGTGGCAACACGATTGTTGTTGCTCCGTACAAGGGTTCGGCCCCAGCTTTGGCTGATTTGATGGGCAACCACGTTCAACTGACATTTGATGTCGTGACGAATGTTGTGCCCTTGATCAAGAGTGGAAAACTGCATGCGCTGGCAGTTGCGTCATCCACACGCTCCCCCTATCTTCCTGATGTGCCCAGCTTCGGCGAGTTAGGACTGCCCGACCTTGTGATGCCGGACGCCGGCGTTGGGGTATTTATGCTGAGCAGCACACCCAAGCCCCTTGGCGATCAAATTCAGAATGAATTACAAAAGGCGATCAATTCATCAAAATTCCGTGAAGCTCTTACAGCGCAAGGTTTTGATCACCCTAAAAATGCATCAATGGAGCAGCTCCGGCAGAAGCTGGATGCGACCATGAACCACAACATAAAAATCATCGAGAAACTCAAGCTAAAGATCAGTCCAAGCTGATTTTGCTGCTCAGTATCTGTCGCGGTCCAGGTAGCCCAGACTCGGGCGTGGGTGACACCCTCGTAGGCCTGGAGATAAACCTCCGCATATTTGACCAAGCGCTACAAGCGCCCTACAAACACGTTGTCGCGCCAACAGCCCTTGCTGTCCATCGACATGGGAATCTCATTGTCCTTAGGCGCCAGACCAGAACCTTGCGGCTGTACCAGTCCAGAACCACGGTGAGGTACCTCCAGCTCCTGGCCATCGGAACATAGGTGATGTCCACAGCCCAGACTTGGCTTGCAGCTCCTGGCGTTCGATAACCGGCGCATCGGGCTGGCTGTCGGCATCGAACACGTCGGCGGCACGCTCCATCAACTGCTTGCATCATTCATGGATCTGCGTGGGGTGCAGGTCGTGCTTCGGTGCCAGTTCGGTCAGCGTCTTCTCACCGCGTACGGCTTGCAGCTACTTGCGCCTTGAACGCGGGTGAATGGTTGCGGCGGAGTCTTCTGCGCATGTCTTGCTCCAGTCTCAGGGGCCACTTTTCGGCACCTTCAGGGGGCGACTGTGCTGATCGACCTGGTCAGATTTCCGGGGCCACCCCTCTTCCGAATATTTCAGGATGGCGCAGTGCCTGGTCGTGTTTTCAAGAACGCCCCAGTGTCCGAAAAATTCCCGGTGAGGGGGCGGGCCCCTGTCATGAAAAGCGAAGTCAAAGACGTGAAATGTGAAGTGAAACATGGCGCAAAGCCAGATGATTCACTCCTCGCTAAAGATTAATCCTGAAGTTTTTTCATCTAGTTCGACATTCTCGCTATTCACATTTCAACTTGGAGACCCATCATGAACTTCCTTGACGGCCACCTGTATCCCGAGAACCAGCAGCCCCTGATCATTACAGCCGCTCCCTATGCGCCGGGCTGGATTCCCGCAGACTTCCCGGAAGATATCCCGGTCACCATGGAGGATCAGATCCAAAAGGCGGTGGATTGCTATGAAGCCGGTGCCACCGTGCTGCATCTGCATGTGCGTGAAGCCGATGGCAAGGGCAGCAAGCGCCTGTCCATGTTCAATGAGCTGATCGCCGGGGTGCGCGCCCGCGTGCCGGAGATGGTCATCCAGGTGGGCGGCTCGATCAGCTTCGCGCCCGAAGATGATGGCTCGGCCGCCAAGTGGCTAAGCGACGACACGCGGCATATGTTGGCCGAACTCACGCCGAAGCCCGACCAGGTGACGGTGACCGTCAACACGACGCAGATGAATGTGACGGAGCATGCGGGTATCGATGACTTCAAGGGCGTTTCGCGCGGCTTCCCGCACCTCTATGCAACCTACAAGGACATGATCGTGCCCTCGAATCCCAGCTGGGTCGAAGAGCACATCCGCCGCCTGACTGCCGCCGGCATTCAGAGCGAGTTTCAGTGCTACAACATCAACAGCTTTGAAACGATCGAGCGGATGATTCGCCGCGGCGTCTACAAGGGCCCTCTGGTGATGAACTGGGTGGCCATCAGCGGCGGCATGGATCAAGCGAACATCTACAACCTGGCCAACTTCCTGCGTGCTGCGCCCGATGGCGCGGTGATCACGGTGGAGAGCTCGGTGCTCAATGTGCTGCCCGTGAACATGATCGGCATTGCCTTGGGCCTGCACGTGCGCTGCGGCATCGAGGACGTACTCTGGAACCAGACCCGCACGGGCAAGATGAGCTCCGTCGAGCAGATCAAGCAGTTGGTGCGTATCTCAACCGAATTTGGTCGCCCCATCGCGACAGCACAACAGGCACGCGAAATCATGAAGATAGGCGTCTTCTACGAGACGGCGGAAGAGACGCTTCAGGCCAATGGCTTCGCGCCCAACCGCAACGGTGGCAACCAGGGCTTCCTGCGCAAGCCGACCTGAAGCCTCAGGGTGTGAGGTCAAGGCCGGCAAGCTGCCGGCGCATTCTGACATTCTGATATTGATACGCAAGATACATAACAGGAGACAACATGGCAAAAGTCGTTAAGTTCCATGAAACGGGCGCGCCTGAGGTGCTGCGTTTTGAGGACGTTGAGGTTGGTGAACCCGGGTCGGGAGAAGTTCGCCTCCGCCACGTGGCGGTGGGCCTGAATTTCGCTGACACCTATTTCCGCAGCGGCATCTACCCGGTTCCGCTGCCCAGCGGCATCGGCAACGAGGCGGCCGGCGTGGTCGAGGCCGTCGGTGCCGACGTGACGAACGTCGCGGTCGGCGACCGCGTAACCTACACAGGCTTTACCAACACGCTGGGCGCCTACAGCACGAAGCGGCTGATTGCCGCCGCACCGCTGATCAAGTTGCCGGAGGCCATCAGCTGCGAGACCGCGGCGGCCATGACCATGCGAGGCTTGTCGGCCTCCTACTTGTGCCGCAAGATCTACCCGTTCCAGCGCGGTGAAACCATATTGCTGCATGCTGCCGCCGGCGGTGTGGGCCTGATCGTCTCCCAGTGGGCCAAACTTCTGGGCCTCAACGTGATTGGAACCGTCTCTACCGAGGCCAAGGCCGAGGTGGCACGCGCCCACGGTTGCGACCACATCATCAACTACAGCCATGAGGACGTTGCCAGGCGCGTGCGTGAGATCACCAACGGCGTGGGCGTCTCTGTAGTTTTTGACAGCGTGGGCAAAGACACATTCATGTCTTCGCTGGACTCGCTCAAGCGCCGCGGTTTGCTGGTGTGCGTGGGTACCGCCTCCGGAAAAATCCCCCCGTTTGACCCTGCGATCCTGGCCCGCAAAGGCTCCGCATACATCACCCGCCCAGGTTTGGCCGACTACATCGCGGATCCGGCCGAAAAGGCGGAACTGGTCGATGAGCTATTCGGCCACGTGGCGGCAGGCCGCATCCGCATCGAGATCAATCAGCGGTATGCCCTGGAGGATGCAGTGCAGGCGCATCGTGATCTTGAAGGCCGGAAGACCACCGGGTCATCCATATTCGTTATTTGAGAATTCCACTTTTTAAGGTGAACTTCCATGGCATTCAATTCATTGAAACTGAGAGTCTTCGCGATAACTGCACTGTCCTGGCTGACGGCGGTATCGCCTGCAATGGCGCAGGAATGGCCGAACCAACCCATCCGCTTGATCGTCCCTGCGCCGCCTGGCGGCATCATCGACAATGTGGCTCGTTCGCTCGCTGAACAATTGCGGACCAATCTAGGTCAGCCCGTGTTGGTGGATAACAAGCCAGGTGGTTCGGCCGTCATCGCCGAAAGGGCGCTGATGAGCGCGCCTGCCGATGGGTACACCTTGATGGTGGCGCCATCGAGTCTCCTGACCGACTTTCCACTCAGCGTCAAGACGCCTTTCGACCCACTCAAGACTTTTACTTACGTTGCTGCGGTCGCGAATATGGTTCATGTATTGGTTGCGAATGAAAATTTCCCGCCAAACAACGTGAAAGAAATGAGCGAGTATGCCAAGCGCAATCCCAAGTCCGTAAGCGTAGCGAATGTCAGCGTCGGCACACGCTCGCATTTTCTTGGCGAAATGCTCAGGGAAAAAAGCGGCGATAGCATCCTGGTCGTTCCATACAAGGGCTCGGCTCCTGCCATGGTCGATTTGATGGGAGGTCAAGTTCAACTGAGCTTTGAGACTGTGACTGGCAGCGTTGTCCAAACGATCAAGAGCGGGAAAATCAAGGGGCTTGCAGTCATATCGCCCACACGCTCCCCGTATCTGCCCAATGTGCCCAGCTTTGCAGAACTAGGGTTGCCTGAGTTTGTCCTTGCCGATGCGAGCATCGGGGTCTTTATTCTGAGCAGCATGCCCAAGCCGCTTAGCGATCGAATCCAGCGCGAAGTGGCAAAGGCCGTGCATTCACCAAAATTACGCGAGATGCTTGCTGCGCAAAGCCTTGAGATACCAAAAGATGCTTCAGTTGAGGAGCTTCGGCAGAAGATGGCTGCGACCATGGATCAGAACCGGAAAATCATCGAAAAGCTGAAGCTTCAGATCAGTCCCAATTGAGTCCTTCGCCCTGATGTTTGCAATTCATGAGGGGCAAGCGCACAACTAGCTACCTGGCAACGCGATAAATCGAAGGCTCTTGGTCGTTTTGCCCCTGCAGCTATTCCCTGAAACAAGTCATCGCAGCTCTTTCCGGCGAGTCTGAGTGCACCAGGCCATAAGCACGTTCACCTCGCAAAGAACCAGGGCAAATGACGGCCAGAGAACCGTTTGCCAATTTAACTTGAATCAGCAGCATTGGCACATCGTCAAACATCAAACGTCAAACGTGCCAGCAAAACATCATCACTTTTTGTAAAGAGACAAGCCATGAGTAAAAGCCCCCATTTTTCCTGGTCCGACCCTTTCCTGCTGGATCAGCAACTCAGCGATGAAGAGCGCCAGGTGCGCGACGCTGCCCATGCCTACTGCCAGGAACGCCTGCTGCCGCGCGTGCAAGACGCCTTCCGCCATGAAAAAACCGACCGCGCCATCTTCAATGAGATGGGCGAACTCGGTCTGCTCGGCGCAACTATCCCGGAGCAATATGGCGGCTCCGGCCTGAACTACGTCTGCTACGGCCTGGTAGCACGCGAAGTCGAACGGGTTGACAGCGGTTACCGATCCATGATGAGCGTGCAGTCTTCATTGGTGATGGTGCCGATCAATGAGTTTGCCTCCGAAGCACAGAAACAGAAATACCTGCCGAAACTCGCTAGCGGCGAATGGGTGGGCTGCTTCGGCCTGACCGAGCCCAACCACGGATCCGACCCCGGCAGCATGATCACCCGCGCCAGGAGGGTGCCCGGAGGCTACTCGATCACCGGCGCCAAGATGTGGATCACCAACAGCCCGATCGCCGACGTCTTCGTCGTGTGGGCCAAGGACGACGAAGGCGCGATCCGCGGCTTCATCCTGGAAAAAGGCTGGAAGGGCTTGAGCGCGCCCGCCATCCACGGCAAGGTAGGCCTGCGCTCCTCGATCACCGGAGAAATCGTGATGGACGAGGTGTTCGTGCCGGAAGAAAACGCCTTCCCCGACGTGCGCGGTCTGAAGGGCCCGTTCACGTGCCTGAACAGCGCCCGCTACGGCATTGCCTGGGGTGCATTGGGTGCGGCCGAAGACTGCTTCCATCGCGCGCGCCAATATGTGCTGGACCGCAACCAGTTCGGCCGCCCTTTGGCCGCCAACCAGCTGATCCAGAAAAAGCTTGCCGATATGTTGACCGATATCAGCCTGGGCCTGCAGGGCTGCTTGCAGCTGGGCCGGATGAAAGATGCCGGCACAGCCTCGGTTGAAGTCACCTCCATCCTCAAGCGCAACAGCTGCGGTAAAGCCCTGGACATTGCCCGTATGGCGCGCGACATGATGGGGGGTAACGGCATCAGCGACGAGTTCGGTGTGGCGCGCCACCTGGTCAATCTGGAGGTGGTCAACACCTACGAGGGAACACACGACATCCATGCGCTGATCCTGGGGCGGGCCATCACGGGTATCCAGGCCTTCTCTTGACACTGGCTTCAGCGAAGGCACATCAATGGACCACTTGCAAGCTCATGGCCCCGAGGTCGCTCGCGGCGCCTGTGAAACACCACGCCCTTTGGCCGGAGTGCGCGTGCTCGACCTCTCTCGCGTACTGGCCGGACCATGGGCTGGTCAGCTACTGGCCGACTACGGCGCTGAGGTTATCAAGGTTGAGCGCCCCGGAACAGGCGATGACACCCGCACTTGGGGCCCTCCCTGGTGGGGTGAGGGCGAGCAGCGGGTCGCGGCCTATTTCGTCTGCGCCAATCGGGGCAAGCGCTCAGTGGCCATCGATATCGCCAGCCGGGACGGCATTCAGCTAGTGCAAGCGTTGGCTCGGGATGCCGATGTGCTGATCGAGAATTACAAGGTTGGGCAACTTGCCAGGTACGGGTTGGATGCAGCCAGTCTGCGCGCCATCAACCCACGGCTGATCTACTGTTCAATCACCGGTTATGGGCAAAACGGCCCTTTGTCTCATAAGGCCGGGTACGATTTTGCTATTCAGGCTGAAGCCGGGCTGATGAGCATCACCGGTGACAAGGGCGCTGAACCACAAAAGGTGGGGGTGGCCGTGACCGACCTGATGACCGGCGTCTATGCGACCACGGCCATTCTTGCCGCGTTGTATGAAAGACAGCAGACGGGGCGCGGACGCACCATTGATGCGGCACTGTTCGATGTGCAGGTGGCCATGCTGGCTAACCAGGGTAGTAATCAGCTCATTGGGCACACGACGCCAACCCGCATGGGAAACGCTCACCCGAACATCGTTCCTTACCAGGTGTTTCCCACTCGCGATGGCCATATGGTGTTGGCTGTAGGAAACGACGGCCAGTTTGCGCGTTTTTGCGAGGTGGCCGGCCGGCCCGCTGTTTCATGCGACGTGCGATACGGCACCAATCCGGCAAGGGTAGAAAACCGCCACTCGCTCGTGCCCATGATTGCCGAATGGACGCTGCAGCGCGACACGGCCGAGTGGGTTTGCTTGCTGGACCAGTCCGCCGTCCCCTGCTCACCGATCCTGGACATTACCCAAGTCATGGCGCATCCACATGTGGCCGCGCGGGGGATGAAACTGGCGTCGAGTGATGCAACCGTTCCACCTATGGTGGCTAATCCGATGCTGATGGACGGGATGCGACCAAAGTCGGAATTGCCTCCGCCTGAGTTGGGAGTCCATCCGGCAATCTGGAATAGTGTGAAGTGAAGCTCTCGGAGTCAAATTCCAGTAGCCAGGCGGCCTTGGCTATTTGAACAATACAGTAGCTTTGGCAGTAGCTTCAGGTGATTTATTGCTGCTGGCCGGCAAGAGCGCAGAAATGGTGGCCATTGCCGGCAGCTAGACGCACCGCCTCGTAAGGGGTCATGCACTGGCCCGCGGTACTGTGCGGCGGCGAGCGGCGATGCGTGTGGATCGACTCTCCTTGGCGCTACAACTGAATTGTGTTTGGTACCAGCGCGAGAAGCTGCTTGGCGCAGAAAAACCGAGTAGCGCTGCCACTTCGGTTAATGGGCGATCGCTCTCGAGGACATAACGTGTGGCGAGATCCTTGCGGATGTCGTTAACCATAGCCGAGAAGCTCTGCTCCTGTTCAGCCAGTCGACGCTGGACCGTGCGGCACATGACCCCCAGGTGCTCGGCCACCTGCTCGATGCTGCAATGCCCACTGGGTAGCAGCAGCAGAATCGTGCGCCGCACGTCCTCAAGCATTGTCGCCCTCTGCGACTTGGCCGACGCGTCTATCAGCTGCTGCGCATAGCGCACCATCGCCGGATCAGCGGAAGGGTTGCGTGCATCGAGATCGGTTTTTGCGCAGACGATGCAATTGAAGTCGTAGTCGAACTCGACGCAACGGCCAAACAACCGCAGGTGGGTACTGATGTCACGCGGCGCAGCGTGTTCGAAGCACACGCGCCGCGGCTGCCAGTCGGCCCCGAGGAGCTGGCGTATCAAGCGCACCATGACCCCTAGCGCCAGTTCAACCCGTTGGCGCGTGGGCTGACGCGGACTGCCGGCCATGACCACCTCGCGAATAACGACCATTCCAGCGCTTTCCTCGACCGCCAGCGACAGCGCATCATTGAGCAGCGACTGGTAGCGCATCAGCATGTAAAGCGAGTCGCGCAGAGTCGCCTGGTCGCGAATCAGCAGTCCTACCGCCCCAAGATTGGACAACAGGCGCGACTCGGCCATGCAGAGTCCGAAACTCTCGTTGCCCGACATGGTTGCAGAAGCCTGGAGCAGTCGCCCGACACACTCCACCGGAATCATGAGATCCGGCTCGTGCAATACGCTGGGGTTGAGCCCTGCGTCAAAGAGCATCCGGGCCGGGTTGAGTCCGGCGGCAAGGGCCACCTCGCTGTAATTGGTGAGGCTCGCAGCACGAACAAGAGGCGACATCGGTCTAAAGGATTGGCATGAAATGCAAAATGCCTGTCATGTATTGTCAAGCGGAGACAGTCCACCGACGCCACACTTGATCTGTCACGTCATTCTATTACAGGAGACAAACTGTCATGACTCAAGACCTCCAGGTGGCACCCGCAGTGGTCCGCGCGACTTCGCTGGGAAGCTCGATCCAGGTCGAACCGCTCACTTGCACGATCGGCGCCGAGCTCGGCAACGTTAATCTGGGAGCCGCTGCCGAGGACGACGCGCTGATGGCAGAGATCCGGACGCTGCTTCTCAAGTATCGCGTGGTGTTCTTCCGCGACCAGGACATCACGCGCGCGCAGCACGTGGCCTTCGCGCGCCGCTTCGGCGAGCTGGAGGAGCATCCCGTGGTGGGCAGCCATCCCGATCATCCGGGGCTGGTTCAGATCTACAAAACCCCGGAAAGCCCTCCCGAACGCAACGAGAATTCCTGGCACACCGATGCCACCTGGCGCGAAAAGCCTCCACTAGGCGCCGTGCTGCGCTGTGTCGAATGCCCGCCCGTGGGCGGCGACACGATGTGGGTCAACATGGTCGAGGCTTACAGGCAGCTGCCCGAGGATATCAAGACGAAGATCGACCCATTGCGCGCGCGCCATAGCATCGAGGCGAGCTTCGGCGCCGTGATGCCGATCGAAAAGCGCCTGGCGCTGAAGGCTCAGTACCCCGACGCCGAGCACCCGGTTGTGCGTATCCATCCCGAAACCGGGGAGAAGATTCTGTTTGTCAACGCCAGCTTCACGACGCACTTCACCAATTTCAACACCCCGGCCAACGTGCGCTTCGGCCTGGACAAGTCGCCGGGCGCCAGCAACCTGCTCAATTACCTGACCAGCCAGGCCAGCATCCCCGAGTATCAGGTGCGCTTTCGCTGGAAGAAGAACAGCGTCGCCTTCTGGGACAACCGTTCGACCCAGCACTACGCGGTGATGGATTACCCGCCGTGCCACCGCAAGATGGAGCGCACCGCAATCATCGGTGACTTGCCCTACTAAGTGCTCAACATGACATCAACGTCACCAACCATTCTCGTCGTTCCTGGCCTGCGTGAGCATGTGCCGAACCACTGGCAGACCCTGCTGGCGGCGAAGCTGCCTCGCGTGCGCAGTGTCGCCCCGCTCGAGCACGACAAACTTGGCTGCATTGCCCGCGTCGATGCCATCGACAGCGCTCTGGCCTCCATTCAGGGGCCAGTGATCATCGTGGCGCACAGCGCGGGCGCGATGATGGTTGCCCATTGGGCTACCCTGCGCGCCACACGCGAGGTCCAAGGTGCGCTGCTGGCAGCGCCTGCGGACCTTGAAACACCCATGCCGGCGGGCTACCCGACGACCGAGGCACTGAGCAACCATGGCTGGCTACCGATCCCGCGCGCCACGTTGCCGTTTCCAAGCATCGTCGCGGCAAGTAGCAACGATCCTCTCACGCGTCTTGAACGTGCCCGTGACCTGGCCGCGGCGTGGGGCAGCCGCTTCGTCGAACTGGGGGCGGTCGGACATTTGAATCCGGCCTCGGGCTATGGCGAGTGGCCGCAGGCCGAAGCATTCATTCGCGAACTCTCTTCACCGACTGGCGACTGGACGCCACCGGCTGAGAAAGAAGTGGGCCAGGCTTGCGGGATTTGACGATGGCCGTGCTCGTTGAGTGCGACCAGTCAGGTTCAAGGGCTACGCATCTGTACACGTACCCGAAGGGGTGTTCGTACTTTCGGTAATTGGTGCACTTCGACGCGCAATTTCCGCTGGGTATTGACCCTGCGCAGCACAACATGAACGGCGGCTCAATTGCGATTGGCCACCCGTTCAGCATGACCGGTACTCGACTGGAAGGTCGACGTCGCAAGGCCGGGATTCTATTTGCAAATCAACCGGGATAAATGAAATGAAGAAATTGCTGTTGGGATCGATCGCGGTCCTCGGGTCGGGCTTGTCGTTCGCGCAGTCATCGGTCACGCTGTTTGGCGTGATGGATACGGCCGTCGAAATCACCAAGGCCGATGGAGCCGTGCGGATCACGCGGATCGTGTCGGGCGCCAACACACCCAGCAGGCTGGGCTTCAAAGGCAGTGAAGACCTGGGTGGTGGACTTTCTGCTGCGTTCTGGCTGGAGGCCGGTTTCTTCCTCGACACCGGCGCTGGTCAACTGACCAACTTGAACAACACGCCGTCCGGCTCGACTGGGGGCGGCGGCCTGACATTCAATCGTCGGTCCACGGTGAGCTTGATGGGCCGCTTTGGTGAGGTGCGTGTGGGTCGCGACGTGGTGCCTAGTTCCTTGAATTACGTGGTGTTCGATCCGTTCGGTGGTAACGGCATCGGAAATTCCAGTGCGCTGATGCTGAGCACGGGTGTGTTTTCCAGCGTAACAGCCTTGCGTGCATCCAACGCCGTCAGCTACTTTCTGCCCTCCGGTCTGGGTGGTTGGTACGGTCAGGCCATGGCTGCCCTTGGCGAAAACGCGTCGAATGTGTCCGCGACAGCTGCGGGCGGCAAACATGATGGTGACTACTACGGTGCGCGAGTCGGTTATCGCAACGCCAGGCTGGATGTGGCGCTGGCCGCCGGGCGCACGCGCTACGATCTGCTGCCGACGTCCACTGCGGTTGCTGGCAACTCGGACCGCGTCAATCTCGGTGCGTCATACGACTTCGGCATGATGCGCCTGCTCGGTCTGGCCAGCACCGAGCGGCGTGCCCGTGGAACGGGTGGCGTGGGCAGCAACGTGAGCTTCAGTGTGGGCGCCGTCATTCCCCGTGGCCCCAACGATTTCAAGCTGCAGTACGCGCAGGTCAAACAGAACGAGATCGCCGGCAGCAACGATGCACGGCAGTTTTCCGCCGGTTGGGTCTACAACCTCAGCAAACGCACCGCGCTCTACACAACGCTGAGCTTGCTGGATAACCGCAACAATTCGAAGCTGTACGTCCTGAACACGACTGGCGGCTTTGCCACACCGGCCACGACGACGCCGGGTGGCAATATCACCGGCGTCGATTTCGGTATCCGGCACAGTTTCTGAACCCGACCTGAGAAGTTTGCCGAGACCGTCACGCGCGACGTCAAGGATTGGGGTGCGATCGTGCGTGCCGGCAGTCAAGGCGCCCACGCGCCCTCATCGCAGGGTTGTCAAGCTGCCAGCCATGCGTAGCGCGTCCGCTGCCCCGGCTTCTCCAGCAACCGTCGTCTTCAATCCATCTCCACAGCCCTCTTCAACCTGCCAAGCGCCTGATCCCACTGCTGCGCAATCAGCTCCAGCGAGCGACGCGCCTCATCCAACTGCCGCGGGTCAAACTGCCACAAACGCTCCCGCCCCACTTTCACGTGGTGCACCAGCCCCGCATCGGCCAGCACATGCAAGTGCTTGGTCACGGCCTGGCGGGTGATGTCGGTGGTGGAGGTGAGTTGGGCAATCGACACTGCGCCGCCCACGCACAGCACGGCCACCAGGCGCAAGCGAGTCTCATCGCCCAGCGCGGCGAATACGCCTGCGGGGCCGGGCTGTGGTGATTGGGCTTCGGGGGCTTGCGGGGATTTATTGCGGGGCGACATATTTCTGGATATTGCTCATCTGCCCTTCCCAGCCGCCGTCGTTCATGCGGAAGGCTTCGGCGCGGCGGGCCAGCGGGATGTTGTCAAAGCCCGATTCGACCACGCTGAGCAGCGTGCCGTTGCCCGCTTCCGTGAGCGTAAACACCACCAGTGTGGTCGGCTCTTTGGAATAGTCGATGGCCGGGTCCACCGCATAGGGATGCCAGCGGTAAGAAAACAGTTTTTCCGGCTCGATGCGCTCGATCAGCACGTCGAACACCACATGCTCGTAGCCGGAAATAGTGATGTGGCCCTGCACCTGCTGGCCGGCGACGAATTTTTGTCCCTTGAGCGCCACGCCGAACCAGTTGCCGAATTCTTCGGCGTTGGCGAGCGCCGTCCAGACTTTGGAAGGCGCGGCGTTGATGAGGACGCTGCGTTCAATACGGTCGGTTGATGAAGTCATATGCAATCTCCTGGTTGCATTTATTGTGCGTCAGTCCAATCAAATAATGCAACCAAACAGTTGCATTATTTGGAAAACCGAGGAAACAAATTGCAACTGGATTGCAGAGACTTCGTGTTTAACGCATCATCAACGCTTGCCGCGCTGGACGTCGCACAAAGTCGTTTTTGCCTACACAAGGCGGTCAGTGCTGCGTGTCAAATGAGGGTCTCGGCTTAGAGCCGCTAACAAAACCCAGCGAAGCGGTCCTGGCTAGGCGTGCCGCCGCAGACCTCTAGCACGGCAAGGCGGCACAACGACGCCAGGAGGGTTTTGTTAGCGGCTCTTAAAGCATGCCGTCCACGTCCGTTCAACCATGCAGGAGATTGCCATGCCCCAGTTCGCCATGATTACCGGTGACGTGACCTACACGCCGGGTGACGGTGTGCCCATAGAAATCCCGCGGGTGCGCGTGGAAGTGGCGCTGACCTTCGACAGCGCCACCCTGAGCTGGGAAGATGCCCCGGGCATTGCCGCCGTGACCGCCATTCCCCTCACCCAGTTTGAAGAATATGTGCAGGAAGGCAAGATCACCTGGATACCGGAATAAGCGCCGGCGTCCCAATTAGCCACCCGCCAGGTCTGGACGATGCGCTCGTTCGCCATCAGCTTCTCGCGGCGCGAGGCTCGTGCGGTCCAAAAGCTCAGAGCTCGACGATGGTCTTGAAGCCGCCCCAGAACATGCGCTTGCCGTCGAAGGGCATGGCCTTGGGGTCCATCATCGGCGCCAGGCGCGGGTCTTTCATCACCTTGGCATTGACGCTGTCGCGCTGCCTGCGCGACTTGTAGACTATCCAGGAGAACACCACGGTCTCGTCCGGCTTGAGCTTGACGGCTTGCGGAACGAAGTGTGCTTGCCCGGCTTCACGTCGTCAGCAACGCATTCAATGTAATCAAGAGCGCCGAATTCCTTCCAGATCTTTCCGGCCTTGCGCGCCATGCGGCGGTAGGCGTCGAGGTTTTTCTTCGGAACCGGGACAACGAATCCATCGACATAGTGGGCCATGCAAGTGCTCCTTGGGGCGTCGGGGTGGAGGAATCGGGTTGCAGGAGAGTGTCCGGCTTTATCAAGGTGCCCGTCAAGCTGCGCGCTTGTTTGACGCAACGCCGGATCCAGCAAGTCTGGCGGGTGACGCTCACGGCCCAGCGCTGCAAGAGCGCGGCCCAACTTATTTTTGTTGCCAAGTGTGAATGCCACACGGTTCGCGGACGCACGCAGCATACAAAAATCCGCCACGGGCGTATATTGGAACGGCGTCGGGCAATTCCTGCCGGGCGTTGTTCAGGCCGAGCTTTGAAGGAGGTCCAGATGATACCAATCATGAAAAGTCTGATATGCCGCTCATTGATCGTTGCGCTAATCACACTGTCTTTCCAGACAGCACAGGCAGGGATGATCGGGGCTGATCAGGTCGCTGCCAACGCACCGCCTGACCGCGCCGCGGTGCTGAGCATACTCAGCCGCGCCGACACGGCAGCCCAACTTCGGGCCCAAGGCATTGACCCAACGATGGCCCGCGAGCGCGTCGCGGCCATGACGGACGAAGAAGTGCAGACCCTGGCGGCCACCAACATCGACACGGCCCCGGCCGGTGGCATGAGCACCGCCGCAGGCGTGCTGGTGGTGGCGCTGATCGCCGGCCTCGTCTGGTACTTCGCGTTCCGCAAATAAAGCGCGGCGAAAGCCGCGGAGTGATGCATGCCTGATCTCCGCGCTTTGATGATGGGCTTGCGCACATGCCGGCGCGCGGGTATTGCGGGTATTGGCTGCCTGTTGCTCGCCCTCGCCGGCTGCGCGCAAATGGTGCCGCAGACCATGGCGCTGCGCACGGGCTGGCCTGTGGGCGTGGCCCGGCAGGTCGAACTGGCCGGCGTTCCCTTTTTCCCGCAAGAGGAGTACCAGTGCGGCCCCGCGGCGCTGGCGACCTTGCTCAATCACGCGGGCGTGACGATCACGCCCGAGGCGCTGGTCGAGCAGGTTTACCTGCCCGCGCGCCTGGGCAGCCTGCAAGCCGAGATGCTGGCCACGCCGCGGCGCTACGGCCAGGTGCCCTACCTGCTCGAGCCTCGCTACGACGACCTGTTACGCGAGGTGGCGGCTGGCAATCCGGTGCTGGTCTTGCAGGACATCGGCCCTGTCATGACCCAGTGGCATTACGCGGTGGTGGCGGGCTTTGACTACCCCGCCGGCGAACTGCATCTGCGCTCGGGCATGCGCAGGAGTCAGGCCCTGCCCTTCACGCTGTTCGAGCGCACCTGGATGAAAAGCGGCTACTGGGCCATGGTGACCGTGCCGCCCGACCGCATTCCCGCGACGGCGACCGAAGCCCGATGGCTGGCGGCCGTGATGGCGATGGAAAGAACGGGCGACGGAAAGGCCGCTACCCTGGCCTACGCCGCGACCCTCAAGCGCTGGCCAGACAACCTGACTGCCAGCATAGGCCTGGCCAACCAGTACCATGCCGCAGGCGCGCTCAAAGAGGCCGAAGCGGTGCTGCGCGAGGCCTCGACGCGCCACCGACAGTCGACCGTGGTTTTGAACAACCTGGCCCAGAACCTGTCCGACCAGGGCCGCCAACAGGAGGCACTTGCGCAGATCGACCAGGCTCTGCAGGCACAGGGGCCATTTGCGGCCGAGGTGCGTGAAACCCACCGGCTCATCTTGCAACGCCTGGCTGCCCAGCAGCCTCAAGGTGCGCGAGCGGGGTCGGATTCGAAGTAACAGGGAATGGGGTTGAACTCCCCTTCATGCCGCATCCAACAGCCGCATCACCGTCCTCGCGTTCCTCTGCCCCTGATCCTCGAAGTTGTTGTTGAACACCACGTGCATCGCGCCGACCCGCTTGGCCAGCTCGCGGATGCGAGGCACCAGCGCCGCGAGTTCCTGGTCCGGGTAGTCGTAGTTGAAACGCTCGGACGACGCCGCAAGCCCTTTCTGGTTCCAGGTCTCCTGGTTGCGTCCGTGCAGCCGCAGGATGGCCAGCGCGGGATTGGCCACCTCCCATACCGCCGGCACGCTGTTGGCAAAGCCCTGCGGCCCGTCGACCACCACATGGATCACGTTCAGATCCCGCTCGAACGCGAGCGTGGCGGCGGCATGCTCTCCTTCGAACCAGGTGCGGTTGCGAAACTCCACCGCCAGTGTGTGCCCGGCCATGGTCTGCACGCAGCGCGCCACATGCTCATGCCCTTCGCGGTTGCGCACAATCCACGGCGCAAACTGGAAGTGCACGGCGCGCAGCTTGCCCGCGGCGTTCAGCGGCGCCAGCGCCTCGATGAAGCGACGCCACAGCTCGTCGCGAATCTCGGCGGGCATGTCGCGGTAATAGAGCAGCTTCTTGCGGCTCAAGGTGGCGCTGGCAGCGATGGCGGCCTGCAGGTCCTTGTGCAGCACGGTCGGCGAGGTTTGGTGCCCGGTGAACAGCCTGAACGCCTTGACGTTGAACACGAAGCCTGCCGGCGTGCGCTCGGCCCACAGCTGCGCGGTGCTTGCGCTGGGCATGGCGTAGTAGCTCGAATCCACCTCGACCAGGGGAAACTGGCTCGCGTAATAGTGCAGCCGCGCCTCGGCGCTGCGCGCTTCCTTGGGATAAAAGCGTGCGCAACCGATCAGGCTTTTGTCGGTCCAGGAGGCAGTGCCAACCAGGATGGTCATGGGAATCAGGATCGTGGAATGGCACTCGGCCGCCACAATGTTTTCATTGGGAGTATCCTTCAAAAGAGAGATATCCAGTGCGCCAACCACTGGGACACTGGGAAGTGGAGGTCCACATCATGGACGTGCGTGAAGGCTTCATCGGCAGCATAGGCAACACACCACTGATCCGGCTGGCAAGGCTCAGCGCCGAGACCGGCTGCGAGATCCTCGGCAAGGCGGAGTTCCTGAACCCGGGCGGCTCGGTCAAGGACCGCGCGGCGCTCTACATCATCCAGGATGCCGAGCGGCGCGGCGCGCTGAAGCCAGGCGGCACGGTGGTAGAGGGCACCGCCGGCAATACCGGCATCGGGCTCGCCCATATCTGCGCGGCGCGCGGCTACCGCTGCGTGATCGTCATTCCGGAGACGCAGTCGCAGGAAAAGATGGATCTGCTGCGCGTGCTGGGCGCCGAGGTACGGCCGGTGCCGGCCGTGCCGTACAAGGACCCCAACAACTACCAGAAGATCGCCTCCCGCCTGGCGCAGGAGATGGACAACGCGATCTGGGCCAACCAGTTCGACAACCTCGTCAACCGCCAGGCCCACTATGAAACCACCGGGCCGGAGATCTGGCGCGACACGGGGGGCAAGGTGGACGCCTTCACCTGCTCCACCGGCACAGGCGGCACGCTCGCCGGCGTGGCGCGCTTTCTCAAGGAACAGAACCCTGCTGTGCGCAGCGTGCTGGCCGACCCCTACGGCAGCGCCCTGTACAACTTTGTGAAGACCGGCCAGCTCACGGCGGAGGGCAACTCCATCACCGAAGGCATTGGCTCCAGCCGCGTGACCGCGAATCTGGAGGGCACGCCCATCGACGACGCCGTGCGAATCAATGACCAGGACTGCGTCGCCATGGTCTACCGCCTGCTGCGCGAAGAGGGCCTGTTCGTGGGCGGTTCCACCGGCATCAACGTGGCGGCCGCCGCGTGGCTGGCCCGCCAGTTGGGGCCGGGCCACACCATCGTCACCCTGCTGTGCGACCGCGGCGGGCTGTATTCAAGCCGGCTGTTCAATCGCGCCTGGCTAGCGGAAAAGGGATTGGCGCCGCAGTGATTCAGTGATTGAGCGCATCGGGGGGCGGACTCCAATCACCTGAAACGTCTCCCCGATGCCCGACGCTATGCCCTATATCTTCCCGGCTGCCAGTTCAAGCAGGCGCTGGCTGGTTTGGCTCCTTCACCCTCTGGGGGAAGGCGGGGATGGGGGCTCTGTGCGCCTGCACTTCTTTCAAACAAAGCAGGTGCGGTTGCTATGCCTTTCGGCCTGTTCTGCGTTGGTTAACGAAGCGTTACCTCGCGAGCCCCCATCCCAACCTTCCCCCAGAGGGTGAAGGAGCAAAAACGGGCAGCCTGAGCGTTCAGACGGCTGGGCTCGGACTTGTGCATAGCGACCATGCCCTCACCCCATATGAAGCCCGAAATTTGGGCCAACTTCCAGCCAGGCGCACGCCCCGCTTCCGGCTGCCAGCCAGGCCCTGCCCCAAACCCGGCTGGGCTGGCCACTCTAGCCCGTTAGGTCGCGCTCACTAGGGAAAACCCGCATCATGGCGCTACCTTTCTAGCTACCTTTCTAATTTCCCAGCTTCAACCCATCCCAAGGAAACACCATGAGCGCCAAAAATCTGTCCATTGTTGCCGGCAACCTGATCGAGTCTTATGGCAATACGGCCAAAAACGTGATTGATGCCTACCGCGCTGGCGGCGAGCGCGTGGTCAGCCTGCTGGAGCAGCGCTGGAACCGCGCGCTGGAAGAGTCACGCCCGCAACTCACGGCTGAAACGGTCGAAAACGCATCGGCTGCGCAGCTGGCTTTTAGCGCCTGCTACGCCAAGGGCTTGAGCCTGACGACCAACGGCGCACAACACGTGGTGAGCCAATTGGTCAAAGTGCTGGAAGGTGGCGTAGAGCGCGTGGCCGCCAACGCCAGTGCATTTGAAGAAAAAACCGGCGTGACCGCCCTGAACGTGCTGGCCCAGGCCACGGTACCGGGCGCCGAGGCGCTGACCAGGCTGGCAACGCAGATCGAACAGAAGACGGCGGAACTGGCCAGCAAGATTGCGGGCGGCAGCGTGGTGACTGCCAAGGTCAAGCGAACGTCTACCTTCAAGCAGCGGCGCACCGCCAAAGCCGCCTGAGCCAGCGAAACCGGGCCAGGGCCTGACTCCCGTTCCATGCCAGCGCCCACCGGCGCCCATCAACCCAGGTACTTCTTGAGCGGTTCCCAGTAATTGCTGTGCCAGCCGGTCTCCAGGTGCTCGCCTGTGCCGTCCGGAAAGCCGGCATGGTCGACGACAAGCAGGGTGCCCGCACCCTGCGCCTTCAGCACGAAACGAACCACGGAATAAACGCCGGCGTCCCAATTGGCCACCCGCCAGGCCTGGACGATGCGCTCGTTCACCATCAGCTCCACATGGCGCCCCACGATCATGCCGCCAAAGCATGAAAAGGCGCCGCCTGCCTCGCGGCTGATCTCGGCCGGCACGCCGGTGAGCGCGCTGAACTGCTGGCTGTCGGTCAGCGCGCTGTAGACGCGCTGCGGGCTGGCTGCGATGACGATTTCCTGATGGATGACATGAGACATGGCCACACTCCAATCCGTCTCTCGATTGTGGGGAGCGTCGCAGGCTTGTCAAGCTGGCTGCAGCGGGTAGCCGAACCAGCCCTGGAAAGCTGCCCACGCCCGCTGCGCAAGGGCTACCATTCACCTTCGCTCCTTTCGCGCATTAACCTTGCCGCAACGCCCGCCCATGCCCCAACCCGATTTCAGCCCCGCTGCCGACCGCAACAAGCAGCCCATCTTCAACATGCTGCGCGAGCTGCTGCCGGAGCGCGGCAGTGCGCTGGAGATTGCCTCGGGCACTGGCCAGCACGTGGCCTGGTTTGCCGCTGGCCTGCCGCACTGGACATGGCAGCCCACCGATGCCCGGCCCGACGCGCTGGACTCCATTGCAGCTTATGTGGAGCAGCAGGGCCTGACGCAGGTACGCCCGCCCTTGCTGCTGGACGTGATGGCGCCGCGCTGGTTGCCAGACGACGAGAAGTTCGACCTGATTTACTGCGCCAACATGCTGCACATCGCGCCCTGGGCCACCTGCCCCGCATTGATGCAGGGAAGCGCGCGACACTTGGCACCGGGCGGTGTGTTGATTACCTACGGGCCCTATCTGGAAGATGACGTGCAGACCTCGGAGGGCAACCTGGCGTTTGACCAAAGCCTGCGCGCACAAGATCCCGCCTGGGGCATCCGCCGGCGTGAAGACGTGGAGCAAGAGGCTGCGCGCGCCGGGCTGAAGTTATCGTCGCGGCACGCCATGCCCGCCAACAATCTGTTGCTGGTGTGGGCCAGGGCCTGAAACCGGGGGCAAATGCTGCGCCCTCCGCAAACCCCGCCGCAAACCAGGCCGCAAACCACGCTGCTCAGCCGCCCGTCAAAGCCACATAGGCCGCCCGCGTATCGGGCCCCACAGCCGCCAGCACCTGCGCATACGTTGTTTGGTGCCGCGCCATCAAGCGCGCAGAAGCCACCGCTTTCGAGTTGCAAAACCAGTGGCAGGTGTGCTGCATCAAAAACAGCTCGGCAGACAGCGTGAAGGCCTTGTCCCGGGGCGTGCGGTTCAACGCGTTGCTCGCCGCCTGCATGAGGCCGTGGGCGTGGATGGCGAGGGCCTTGCGCAGGTCGAACGTGGCCTGGGGGAACAACCTGGCGGCGTAGGGAATGGCCAGGGGGAGCGTGCTGACGCGGGTATCTGCGGCATCCAGCCTGGCAAACTCGGCGCAGAACTTGTTGAATTGCTCGCACAACTGGGTTTCGGTCGAGTCGAGGTAGCGCCAGATCTGCTCGCGGCGCTCCAGATCTTTCTCGCCCAGTGCGCGCAGGTAGCCTTCGGCCAGGGTCTCCATCAGCTTTTCAATCTGGTAGTTGCCCAGATGACTGGCCAGCAAAACAATGCGTTTGCGTTGCTCACTTTTCTTGAGCAAGAAATAAGCCACTGCCAACAGCAGCACCAGGGGAAGAAGTTCCATCGCGACGTTCAGTTTTCTTGTGTGAAGGGGTGAATGGGTAAAAGGGGCAAGGCAAGGGCGGCAGGATCAGACCTGTTCAGGTTCAGGGCGAACGGGCCGCATTACCCGGTCGGCCTAGCTTAAACCACTGGACGGACCTGTTTCGATGCACGGGAACGTTTTGTGTCAAGGCAGGGCCGGCGTTTTGCGACCGGTGGCGGCGGGAGCGGCGGGAATGCAGCGCAGCTGGGTGAACCCTCACAACCAGCGCCTGACGCGGGCCCGATAGTCGGTGTAGTGGCTGCCAAACAGGGCGGCCAGCGCTTTTTCCTCAGGCTTGATCTGAAAGCGGGTGATGTAGCGCACAAACACCGGCAACCCCAGCACGGCCCAGGCGCAGGACAAATGGGCAGCCCAGGCCAGCAGCATGAACACCAGGCCCACATACATCGGGTTTCGGGTGAACCGGTAAACACCCGAGCTGACCAGCCGGGAGGATTTGTCGGGCCGCAGGGGGTTGACGGTTGTTCTGGCACGCCGGAAGGCGAGGATGCCGGACATCTCAAAGCCGGCGCCGATCAGCACCAGCGCCACCACCACGGCCATGCGTACAGCCGCGGGGGTGTCGATGCCCGGTGCAATCAGCGACACGCCCCACATCGCACTGCCCACCAAAACAGCTACCAGGGGTGGCGGAATCCTGAGTTCAAGGTTGGGCATGTGAAGACCGATGGACAAAATGACAGATTGACCGGGCACCGGAGCACCCCAGACCGCCATCTTCGCCCATTGGCCCTCCAAAGAGGCTTCAAGGGACTTTAAAAAAAGAGAAGGGGCACAAAGCCCCAACCCGCGGTGAATCGCTGCGGGGACAACAGCCCGCCCCGTGCCATCCTTCCCTTCTCCCCCACTTCCCACTTCCCACTTCCTACTCCCTACTCTCCACTTCCTGCCCAGTGACAGCAAAAGTGATTTTTTAAGCCGCCAATCAGCGCGCCATCTCCTGCGCAATTCGCCGCTCCACTTCGCCCAGGCCAAAGCTGGTGAGGTCCAGGTCTTGCAGGTAGGTCAGCAGGCGCGTGGTGGCCGAACCGAGTTCGCTTTCGAGCTCGCCCAGGAAAGGGCTGGACGCAAAGATGGCGAGCGAGCGGAAGCTGTCCTGCTGGGCATAGGGCTCCAGGTAGTCGGCCAGTTCGCGCGCAAAGCGCGGATTTTCCTTGTGCTTGGCTTCCATTCGCGGCTGATAAGCCGTGCCACCCATGCCCTGGTCAGTATTTTCGCGCCCCATCCTGTCGTCGGCCAGTTCGCTGACCTTGCTGCGGCCTTGCGGATGCTCAAAGCTCTTGAGGACCACCATGGGGCTGCCGCGGTCGTGCGACAGCAGGCGGGCGTGCGTAGCGTTGGCAATCAATATCCATTCTGGCTTCATGATCGTGTCCGTCAAGGTTAGGGGTACCCCAGGTTGTCATTGATTTCACGATAGCGCAGGTCTTCCAGAGCGGATTTGATGCGCGCCAAGAAAACCTGCGAATGCGGGGGCATGGCCAGGGTCAGCGCGCCACCAGCACGGGCAACGCCGACTCGGCCACCACCCTGTTGGCCACGCTGCCCAGCATCAGGCGGCCGAAGCCGGAGCGCCCGTGCGAGCCGACCACGACGAGGTCGGCGCCCTCGTTTTCGGCGGTCAGCAAAATGCCACGCGCGGATCCGACCTCCTCCACCATGCGAAGCTCCACCGCCAACTGGTCATCACCCCGCCCGGCGATCTCCATCACCCTGGCGTGGGCTTCTGCGGCCCGGGCCTGCGCGGCCGCCATGTAGGCATTAAAGCCGTAAGGGTTGGTCTCGCCCAGGCTCAGGTAAGGATAGGGGTCGATGACAAACACCGCCGTGAGCTTGGCGCCGTGTGTGCGCGCAAGACCGACAGCCAGTTCGGCGGCATGCTCCGAGGCGGCGGAGCCGTCAGTAGCCAGAAGAATGTGTTTGAACATGGCGGGCCTCGCTTTTGAAAATGGCGGGCAGGCAAGGCCCGGCCAGCAGATGATTTGATGACACCGATTTGATGATGCAACCGGGGGATGGACGGGCCTTTGATCCGCGTCAAACTCGCTGCAATTAGTAGGTGGTAAGTGGTAAGTGGTAAGTGGTAAGTGGCAATCGGGCAATTTGGCATTTGGCGGGCCGTGGTCGGCGGGACTTGCGCCCGAGCCAGCCGGCCACACCCGTCGAAAAGCGGGGGACGCGCTTGAAATGGGTCGCCACGGCCCCAAGGTGCACGAATATGACTGAATCCCTGCACATCGTCTGCCCGCACTGCCACACCACCAACCGCGTCCGCGCAGACCAGCTCGGCAGTGCGCCGAATTGCGGCAGCTGCAAACAGGCGCTTTTCACCGCGCATTCCGCCGCGCTGGACGAAGCGGCTTTTGACAAACACATCAGCCGCAACCAGATTCCGGTGCTGGTGGATTTTTGGGCGCCGTGGTGCGGGCCCTGCCGCCAGATGGCACCCGGCTACGAGCAGGCTGCCGCGCAACTGGAGCCCAGGGTGCGCGTGGCCAAGGTAGACACCGAGGCCGTGCCCAACCTGGGCGCACGCTTCAACATCCGCAGCATTCCCACGCTGGCGCTGTTCCAGAACGGCCGCGAGGTAGCGCGCCAGGCGGGCGCCATGGGCGCGGCGGACATCGTGCGCTGGGTGCAGTCCAAGCTGCGCTGACGGCGGCCAGTACGGCCAGACCGGGGTTTTCTCAAGGGGGAGATCAGGGGGAGATGCCCACCGACTCATCCGTGGCCAGGTAGCGCTTCAGCAGGTCAAAAAAGCTGTCATAAAACGCATCGGAGGTGATGGTCTGGCTGCCCACCTTGACCATCGCATCATTGCTCGAACTGAAGGGCAGCGAGAGCGAGCCGATCGCCCCCACCCCCACGCTGGCGGAGTTGTTGCTCTTTTTCAGGGCATAGCTGTCCTGCAGCGCGGTGACAAAACCCAGGCTGATTTTTCCGTCAGAGCTCTCGGGCGCGCACACCACCCGGATCATCATCTGCAGGTGGGCCTCGGGCTCGGGCTGGAAGCTCTTCTGGCCCTCCACCAGGTCGGCCCTGACGGTGTTGATGATGTAACCCTGGCTCAGCAGCGCCCGTCGCGCGGCCTCGCAGGTTTGCGCGGGGGTGGCGTCAAACAGGCGGGAGTACGTCGCGGTGGAACCGAACTTTTCCTGCAGCGGGAAGGCCTTCACAGGGCTTGCGCACCCTGCCAGCAGGGCTGACAGGCCGCAAAGGCCCAGCAGCAATGGCACCAATGGAGACATCAATGAAGACACCAATGGAGATTGACGGTAAGTCAGGCAAAACGGCTTCACAGGTAAAACACTCCCCAGCATCAACATTTCTACAGGTTCATCAGGCATCATCACCCATGCTGACACACCCAGACATATTCAGGCGATTTTAAAAACTTCGCCGACGCCCTCACAGCACCCTAAATCATTGACCCGGCGCAAACGCACGGTTTACACCCAGACTGTCGTAGGACGTTTCCACCGCCTTCGGGCCGCACGGCCCATGCGCTACTATTTTGATAGCTACCTGCCGCCGTGGTTCGCCGCAGCTACTCGGCAAGAGCCTCTTCTATTTCAGAAAATCGCTAAAGTAGGCCTGATGGAGCCCTGCTACATCCATTACAAACGCAAACACCACGCCCGGGGCCTGGCTGCCGGCGCGCTGGCCGCCTTGCTCGCGCTGGCCGCCTGCACCGAGGCGCCCAGCTGGCAAAAGCTGCTGGCGGCAAAGATCACCCAGCAGTATCCGGCGTACACCGTGCAGCCGACACCTGACGGCAACTTGAAGGTGGAGCGGCCGGGGCTTGCGACCGTGCCGGTGGATGTGGACGCCATTGCCCGCTTTTGCCAGCGCGGGCCGCAGGACTGCAACTACGCGACCGACCAGATGCTGCTGGCGCTGCGCTAGTGTGGTGCGCTCGAAGTTCCAGAACCTATGGGGCGCCGGCAATGGTGGCGTCTGCGGATGTCGAACTCACGCTCCCGGCCAGTTGCTGCCGGTGGCGACCGGCGACTGTCGGGCGACCACCCAGTGCAGTCACGGCCGACCTGGCCTGCGCGTCCGCCTCGGCGTACAAATTACAAGTGCGCTTCGGGTCCGCGGCCAACCAGCGATGGCGTCAGAGATGGGCCGCTCGGGGACATCCGCCCCGCGGCGCGGCGCGTCGAGGCGAACGCACTCGTGCCCAGCCACCGCCATAGGTCTTCCGCGTCGCGCCTCGCCCCATCAACACGGATCTCGTGCGACTGAAGGGCCTGCTGAGGCGTGCGGTCACCCGCCCACACCTCGGTCAAAGCGCGCACGGAAGCATCCACCACGAGCGTCAGCTCGCGCCCTGGGTCGTCGCGACACAGGTCGGCCACGCCGTCCTCCACGACGAGCCACCAGGCGCGCTCGCGAGCCCGTGCGTCGCGGAACTGGAAGTGGATGACCACGGGCCGGGACGGGAACTCCTGGATGCACGCGAATCGGCGCATATCCCACATGAGCAAGCCCGCATCCAGTTCATCGTCGCGCAGGCGGCTGCCAATCCACTGCGCACCCCAATGGCCAAGCGCCATGACAATGGGTCGAAGTGCCTCGCCGGCCTCTGTGAGGCTGTATTCCCAAACCTTGCCGACGGCGTCGCGGCGCACGACACCGAATTCCTCGAGACGTTGAAGCCGCTGCGCCAGCAGGCTGGTGGACATTCGCGGTACGCCGCGATGCAGCTCGTTGAAGCGCTTGCTGCCGCACAGCAACTCGCGCACAACCAGCGGCGTCCAGTGCTCGCACAACACCTCGGCACCCCTTGCAACGGTGCAGAACTGACCGTAGGTTTTTTCCATCGTATCGTCTCCAGAGCGTAAACGCTTCAGATTCTGGACTAGTCTGGGCGCCCAGTCACGCGCAAGCTGTCCATGTAGGGCACGTCTGCCCGAGAAAGAACGCCATGACGAGGATTGCCATCATTCAGCGCCCACCGGCCTTGCTCGACCGTGGCGCCACCATCACAAGAGCCGTGCAATGGGTCGCCGAAGCAGCAGCGGCAGGGGCGTCGCTGATCGTCTTTCCCGAGTCGTTCATTCCGGGTTACCCGTCCTGGATATGGCGACTCGCGGCAGGAAGGGATGGCGCCGTCATGGGCCAATTGCACGCCCGCTTGCTCGCCAACGCGGTTGACGTCGGCGGCGGCGACTTGGCTGAACTGTGCGAGGCCGCCCGCGCCCATAAGGTGACGATCGTGTGCGGCATCAATGAGCGAGATCGGGAGCGTGGCGGCGGGACGCTCTACAACACCGTCGTTACCATTGGCACCGACGGCAGGGTGCAGAACCGGCACCGCAAGTTGATGCCAACCAACCCTGAACGCATGGTTCATGGCTTGGGCGATGCGTCCGGGTTGCGCGTGGTCGACACGCCTGCCGGCCGGATCGGCTGCCTCATCTGCTGGGAGAACTACATGCCGCTGGCGCGCTACGCGCTCTACGCCCAGGGCGTGGAGATCTACGTCGCGCCCACCTACGACAGTGGGGACGCCTGGATCGGCACGATGCGCCATATCGCGCTCGAGGGTCGGTGCTGGGTGGTCGGTAGCGGCACGGCGCTGCGTGCCAGTGACGTTCCGCAGGACTTCCCGGCCCGCGCAGAGTTGTTCCCCGATCCCGAGGAATGGATCAACGACGGCGATTCGGTGGTGGTCGATCCCATGGGGAAGGTCGTCGCGGGCCCATTGCGCCGAGAGGCCGGCATCTTGTATGCAGAGATCGATACCGCGCGCGTCGCGCCGTCACGCCGAACGCTCGACGTCACCGGGCACTACGCGCGACCGGACATCTTCGAGCTACAGGTGCGTCGCGCGCCGGTGACACCCGTGCGCTACGTTGACGGGTAAGCGCCGCGCGCCCAGATTGATTGCAGGACCAGCCGACCCGTTCCGTCGCTCGAACACTTGCCAGGATGGCGGCCGGCAACCGGCAGTAAGACCCCAAATTTCATCACTCTTCCTGGAGATGACTCATGGCTATCAAACTTACACGAATGGACGGCGGGACAGTGGACCTTTCGCCGGAGGTCCTGCAGTCGTTCAAGGCCGCATTCAAAGGCCAGGTGCTGACTGCGGATGACCCGGAATACGAGGAGTCGCGCAAGATCTGGAACGCGATGATCGATCGTCGCCCTGGCCTGGTGGCTCGCTGCACCGGGACGGTCGATGTCGTGCAGGCCGTTCGGTTCGCGCGTCAGCACGGGCTTCTCAGTTCCGTGCGCGGCGGCGGCCACAATATCGCAGGCCTTGCGGTCTGCGAGGGCGGCCTCATGATCGACATGTCACCGCTGAGAGGCGTTTGGGTCGATCCAGTGCGCCGCACGGCTCGCGCGCAAGCCGGCTGCACACTGGCCGAGGTCGACCGCGAGACACAGCTGCACGGGCTCGCAGCCGTGCTCGGTTTTGTTTCTGCCACCGGGATTGCAGGCCTCACCGTCGGCGGCGGATTTGGCTACCTCACGCGTCGCCACGGCTGGACCTGCGACAACGTGGTCTCGATGGAAGTGGTGACCGCCGGCGGCGACGTCTTGCGTGTGTCTGCGGACGAGAACGAGGACCTGTTCTGGGCGCTGCGTGGCGGCAGCGGCAACTTCGGAATCGTCACATCGTTTGAGTATCGACTCTTTCCCGTCGGCCCCGAAATCCTGGGAGGCGCGATCGCGTGGCACGGCGACGACGCCCAGCAGGTTCTCGACGCCTACCGTGAGTTCAGCGCAGGGGCGCCGCGCGAATTGACCAGCGTGGCTGTTCTGCGGATTTCGCCGCCGGCACCTTGGCTCCCGAAGGATGTGCACGGCAAGCCGATCGTCGCCATCTTCGTCTGCTACTCCGGCAAGGTCGAAGACGGAGAAGCATTGATCGCGCCGCTGCGCGGGCTGGGTCGGCCAGTGGCCGACATCATGACGCGTCGGCCCTATACGCAGATGCAGAGTCTGCTTGATGCCACGCAGCCCAAAGGACGGCGCTACTACTGGAAGTCACACTACCTGCCAGGCATCGATCGTCAGACCATTGACGTCGCCGTGGAGCATGCGGGCCGAATTCGATCGCCCCATTCGGCCATCCTCCTGTTCCAGATACAGGGTGCGTTGGGCGAGCTGCCTGCCGGGTATTCGCCGGCAGGCAATCGAGACGCGGCCTATGTGCTGAACATCGCTGCCTCCTGGGAGAAGCCGGGCGATGACGACATCAATGTCAAGTGGGCGCGCGACTGCTTCGAAGCGACGCGCTCCTGCTCGACAGGCGGGGCATACATCAACTTCCTGACTGAGGACGAGGGCCAGGACCGCATCGAGGCCGCGTACGGCCGATCCAACCTGGACAGACTCGCGGCGCTCAAGCGCAAGTACGACCCCGAAAACTTCTTCCGCCACACAAAGAGTGTCTCTGGTTGAACTGATAGCCAGTCAGCTCGACCCTCTCGGGCCAAGCTGCCTGGCTTGATGGCTTCATGCCTTCTCAAAGCTTCCTAGCCACGTCCACGGCGGTTGTGCATCATGCGCTCCACCTCCTGGCGCAGTGCGGTCAGTTCATCGCGCAGCTGGCGGCGTTCCTGCTGGGTCACCACACCGTCAGACTTGAAGGCGGCCTCATGGCGTGCAATGCGGCGCTCGCGGCTGTGCAGCCTGTCGGCTTCACGCTGGGTGATGCGGCCGGTGCGCACGCCCTCGTCAATGCGCTCGCTGATATTGACCTGGCGATTGTCGATGCCGGGGGTACCGGGATTGCCGGGGTAGCCGGGCTGGCCCACCACGTCGCGGTTGGCAATCAGGCGTTCAACTTCAGCGGTCAGGGCGCTGAGGTCGGCCCGCAGTTGCTGGCGCTCCTGGGGTGAGACGTCGCCGTTGGCCCTGAACTGGTTTTCGCGCATCTGGATCTCGCGGTCACGGCGGTAAAGCGCCTGCGCCTCCGACGGTGTGATGCGGCCCGAGGCCAGGCCTTCCTGGATGCGCGCGCTGATCGCAGCCTGCGTCTGGTCAATGCCGGGCGTGTAGGTGCTTTGCGCCATCACCGGAGCGAGGCCCAGGCTGGCAAACAAGGCGGACGCCAGTAGCGAGAGGGTTAAAAGTTTCGATTTCATGGGATCTCCTGCTTTGGATTGGATAACCGACAACTCGAATGGCCATTTGCAGCCGCTGGCATTTCAAACCAGGGTCGGCAAGCGGCTGTGGGAGCTGCTTTCTGAATCGCTGCGTTCCGGGGTTCTGTTATCGGGATCTTTGATTCAGTGCGTTCATTGTTGGCCTGCATTTGTGAACGCCGTGTAAGGAAAACGGAGATTTACCCGGTATTTACGTCGCGACTTCAGTGGTATCCAAATGCACTTTTGACCCATAAAGTGACCGCAAAGGTCGGGGTGCGCCGGCCCCGGAGGTGATGCGCCAATGGAGATGTACCGGGACAGGCGGCCGGCTCAGCCAGGCGGGTCGGCCTGGCGCGTTGCCTTGAGCTCGCGCAGCTCATCGTGCAGGCTTTTCACCTCGGCGCGCAGTGCGCCGATGGCGTGCATCAGGTCGCGTTCGATTTGCCGCTCTTCGGTTTCAACAAACATGGCCGCCACGGAGGCCGTCACCAGCGACAGCACGGCCAGGCCCAGCAGCACCACCAGCACGGCAAATGCGCGCGACAAATCGGTGCTGGGAACAATGTCGCCATAGCCGACGGTAGCGGCCGTGGTGAAGGCCAGCCACAGCCCGTCAGCCAGGGTGACGACGCGCGGCTCGACGATCCAGAAGCCCACGCCGCCCAGGCCCAGAATCAGCAGGCACAGCACCAGCGAGTACCTCACGCCGCGGCGGGTGACAAGATGTTTGCGATGTTGCCAGTTCATCATGGAGGCACTGTACCGCAGCACCGGCTGCCCCCGTGTTGCGCTGGATCAAGGGCGTAGTGTGGTGTTGCACCACACTAGCGCGCCACCCCCAGCAGGTGTTCCAGCAGCTGCGGCTGCTCGCGCAACTGCCGCGCGGTGCCGGCATGCACTACGGTGCCGCGGTCGAGCACAACAGCGCTGTCGGAGATTGCCAGGATGGCCTGCGGATGCTGCTCGACGATGATGGCCGACAAGCCCTCTTCGCGCGTGATGCGGCGAATCGCCCGCAGCAGCTCTTCCACAATGATGGGCGCCAGGCCTTCGAGCGGCTCATCGAGCAGCAGCAGGCGCGGGTTGAGCACCAGCGCGCGGCCCACCGCCAGCATCTGCTGCTCGCCGCCCGACAGCTGCGTGCCCAGGTTGGTCTTGCGTTCGGCCAGACGCGGAAACATCTCGTACACCCGCTCCGGCGTCCAGCGGCCCGGCCGCGCCACGGCGGTCAGGTTTTCATGGACGGTCAGCGACTTGAAGATGTTGCGCTCCTGCGGCACCCAGCCGATGCCCACGGCCGCACGCTCATGCGAGGCCAGCTTGTGCAAAGCCAGCCCGCCCAGTGTGATGCTGCCGCCGTGCTGGCGCGTGGCGCCGGCCAGCGTGTTGATCAGCGTGGTCTTGCCGGTGCCGTTGCGCCCCAGCAGCGCCAGTGTTTTGCCTTCGTCCAGCGCCAGCGAAATGTTGTTGAGCACAATCGCCTCGCCGTAGCCGGCGCTCAGTCCTTCGACTTTAAGAAGTTCACTCATGGTGGGCCTCCTCGCCATGGCCCAGGTACACCGCCTTGACTTCGGGATCGTTCGCAATCTGTTCCGGATCGCCTTCGATGAGCACCGTGCCATTGACCAGCACCGTCATGCGCGTGGCAAAGCTGAACACCAGGTCCATGTCGTGTTCGATCAGCAGCACCGACACGTCGGCCGGCAGCGCCGCAACGGTTTGCAGCAGTTCCTCGCGTTCGCCGGCCGGCACACCGGCCACGGGCTCGTCGAGCAGCAGCACGCGCGGCTCGCAGGCCAGCGCAATCGCGATTTCCAGCAGGCGGCGCTTGCCGTAGGCCAGCACACGGGTGGGCTGGTTCATCACCTCGGTCAGGTGGAACTGCTCGAGCAGCTGCTCGCAGCGCGCGGCCACCGCGTCGCTGCGGCCCAGCGACTGCCACCAGCGGGCACCGAGGCCGTGTTGCTGCGAGACCGTCAACGCCAAAGTCTGCAACGGCGTCAGAGAGTCGAACAGCTGGTTGATCTGGAAGGTGCGCACCATGCCGCGCTGCACGCGCTGGTGCGGGGCCAGCTGGGTGATGTCGTTGCCGAGCAGCGTGATGCGCCCTTCGGTGGGTTGCAGCACGCCCGTCAGCAGGTTGATCAGCGTGGTCTTGCCGGCGCCGTTGGGGCCGATGAGCGCATGGCGCGCGCCCTTTTGCAGGTTCAGCGTGACGTTGTTGGTGGCCGTGATACCGCCAAAGCGCATCACCAGGCCGCTGGCCGACAGCACAGTCTGGTCGGTTTGATCGGTTTGATCGATTTGATCGGTCTGGCCGGTGCTCATGCCTTACTCCTCTTGAACCAGGTCCAGGGCCGCAGCAGGCGCTCGCGCCCGACCAGCACCAGCACGACGAGGAACAGGCCAATCCAGAAAGTCCAGTACTGTGGGGTGATGGCCGACAGGATGTCCTGCATCAGCTTGAACACCACCGCACCGGCAATACCGCCATACAGCCAGCCGACGCCGCCCACCACCAGCACCAGCATCACGTCGGCCGAGCGGTGAAAGTCAAACACGTCCAGCGAGGCAAAGCCGGTGGTCTGCGCCAGCAGGCCGCCGGCCGCACCGGCAACCCCGGCCGACACCGTGTAGATCACGGCCAGGCGCGCATGCACCGGAATGCCGATGGCCATTGCGCGCAGCCGGTTGTCGCGAATCGCCATCAGGGTGGCGCCAAACGGCGAATGCACCAGGCGCCGGGCGAGCAAAAAGAGAACGAGGCCGACACACAGCGAGTAATACGCGGCGGTGCGGCCCGACAGGTCAAACTCGAAGCGGCCCAGCAGCGGCCCCATCAGCACGCCTTGCAGGCCGTCGGCCCCGCCGGTGAGCCAGTCAAGCTTGTTGGCCAGCTCCAGCAGGATCAGGCCCATGCCCAGGGTGACCATCAGGCGCGTCAGGTCGCTGCCGCGCATGATGGTCAGGCTGCAGGCGGCGCCCATCAGCGTGGAGACCGCAATCGCCACCGCCAGCCCGACCAGCGGATCGGGCATGACCAGTTTGGCGAACAGCGCAGCGGCATAAGCGCCCAGGCCAAAAAATGCCGCATGCCCCAGCGACACAATGCCGGTGAAGCCCAGGATCAGGTCCAGCGAGATGGCAAACAGCGCGACGATGGCGATTTCATTGATGATCAGCGCATGGCTGGACAGCAGCAGCGGCGAGGCAAAAGCCAGCAGCCACAGCACCGGCTCCCAGGGTTTCCAGCGCGAGGCATTCAGCAGGGACTGCCGGACCGGCAGGAGTGGTTTGTTGTTCATCACTTGCCGCCTTTGCGCACAAACAGGCCTTGCGGGCGCCAGATCAGGATCGCAATCATCAGGCTGTAGACGATGAAGGCGCCGAGTTTGGGGATGTAGTACTTGCCGGCCACATCGGCAATGCCCAGCAGCAGCGCGGCCAGCAGCGGCCCGGTGATGGACGAGGTGCCGCCGACGGCGACCACGATCAAAAAGTAAATCATGAATTTCAGCGGGAAGGTCGGGTCCAGCCCCAGCACTTCAGCGCCCAGCGCGCCGCCCAGCCCGGCCAGGCCCGAACCGACCGCAAAGGTGGACAGGAACACCACGTTGACATTGATGCCCAGGCCGGCGGCCACGCGCTGGTCATCCACTGAGGCGCGCAGACGGCTGCCGAAGCGTGTGCGCGCCAGCACATACTGCAGCGCCAGTGTGAGCGCCGCGCACACGGCCACGATGAACAGGCGGTAGTGGCCCATACCCAGAATCCACGAGCCGCTGCCGATCTCGGTGCGACCACGCAGCCAGTCAGGCAGCTGGATGATCTGCTGGGTCGAGCCCATGAAGTAGTCCATGCTGGCCACCGCCATGAAGGTCAGGCCAATGGAAAACAGCACCTGGTCCAGGTGCGGCCTGGCGTACATCGGCCGGTACAGCGTGCGCTCCAGCACCCCGCCCAGCAGCGCCGCGCCCGCAAAGGCCAACGGCAGGCACAGCAAAAATGGCACGCCCAGCCGCTGCATCAGCAGCACGGTGATGTAGCCGCCCACCATGGCAAACGCGCCGTGCGCCAGGTTGACGAAATTCATCAGGCCCATGGTGACGGCCAGGCCGACCGCGAGCACAAACAGCAGCATGCCGTAGGCAATGCCGTCAAAGAGGATGGTGAGCATCAGTGATGGTAGTTAGTCAAGAAGTCGGGATCCTGGATTGCGGGTCGAGCCCGCAATGACCAGCAAGCAAAATAGCTGTCATGCCGGGCTTGACCCGGCATCCATCTTGGCGTGTACACGGCGATGGATTCGGGTCAGATCCCAATGACATACCCGTTTTACCTGGCCTTGCCCGGGTCTTTCACGTCCTTGATGGTTTCGAATTCGACGTTGTAGAGCTGGCCGCCGACTTTCTCGACCTTGCGGATGTAGACGTTTTGCACAATGTCGCGCGATTGCGCGTCCACAAAGATCGGGCCGCGCGGGCTCTCGAAAACCTGGCCCTTCATGGCAGCGAGCAAGGCCTCGCCGCCGCCTGCTCCCTTGGTGGTCTTCAGGGCTTCGTAGATCACGCGCATGCCGTCATAGCCGCCCACGGCCATGAAATTGGGCCGCAGCCCCTTGTTGGCCTTGCCGAAGGCCTCGACAAACTTCTGGTTCAACGGCGATTTGTGGGCCGCCGAATAGTGGTGCGAGGTCACCACACCCACGGCCACCTCGCCCATGTCGTTCAGGATGTCGTCATCGGTCACATCGCCGGTAGCGATCAGCTTGATGCCGGCCTTGTCCAGGCCGCGCTCGGCAAACTGCTTCATCAGCGCCGAACCGGCACCGGAGGGCACAAAGGCAAACACCGCATCGGGCTTGGCATCGCGCACTTTCTGCAGGAAAGGCGCGAAGTCGGGGTTGCGCAGCGGCACGCGCACCGCGTCCACCACAGCGCCACCGTTGAAGGTGAAGCGGTCCTTGAAGGTGCGCTCGGCGTCAATGCCGGGGCCGTAGTCCGACACCAGGCTCACCACTTTCTTGATGCCGTTCTTCGGCGCCCAATCCGCCACGCCAATGGTGACCTGCGGCAGCGTGAAGCTGGTGCGCACGATGTAGGGCGAGGCCTCGGTGATGCTGGAGGTGGCCGCGGCCATCACCACCATCGGTGTTTTGGACTGCGTGGCCAGCGGGGCCGTGGCGAGCGCCAGCGGCGTCAGGCCGAAGCCGGCCAGCACATTGACCTTGTCGTTGACGATCATTTCCTGCGCCAGGCGCTTGGTGACGTCGGGTGTGCCGGTGTCATCCTTGATGATGAGTTCGACCTTTTTGCCGGCGACGGTGTCGCCGTTTTGCGCCATATACAGCCGGGTCGCCGCTTCAATCTGCCGGCCCGTGGAAGCGAAGGGCCCCGTCATCGGCAGGAGCAGGCCTATCTTGAACTTGCCGTCTTGCGCGAGCGCTTGCACGCTGGCGAGCGCCACGGCGGCCATCACGGCGGCTTGGATAAAGGTTCTTTTGTTCATGGATGTCTCCTGGTAATTAATGCGAACGGAATCGGAATCAACAATGCAGTGTTAGGCCCCTCAGGCCTCGGGTCTATAGGAAGAATCCAGGGTCAGCGAGCCGACCACCCGTGATACGCAGGTACAGATGCGCGTGTTTTGCTGCTTTTCGTGCTCGCTCAAAAACACATCGCGGTGATCGATCTCGCCGTCCAGCGCGAGCACATCCATCGCGCACAGGCCGCACTCGCCGCGGCGGCAATCAAAAATGCTTTCCACGCCGGCGCTCTCCAGTGCGTCCAGCAGCGTGGTGTCGGCCGGCACCATGATGTCGACCTGATGGCGCGGCACCCGCACCCTGAAGGCCTGGGCAGCAAAACGGCCGCTGCTGCCAAAGGTTTCAAAACGCAGGTCGGCCAGCGGACGGCCGGCCTCGGTCCAGCTTTTCCTGACGGCCTCCAGCATGGACACCGGGCCGCAGGTATACAGCTGCCCACCCGCGGGCAAGGCGCCAATGGCGGCGGCCAGGTCCATGTTTTCGCCGCGCCCGGCCACGAAGGTCTGCAGGGCGTCGCCCAGCGCTGCGCGCAGCAGCGGCAAAAACGCCAGTTCCTCTTGCGTGCGCGCACCGTAGAGCATGCGCAGCGTGGCGCCCGACTTCTGGCACTGCGCCTGGAGCTGCTGGGCCATCATCACCAGCGGTGTGATGCCTATGCCGCCGGCCACGATCAGATAGTGCGGCGCCGACAGGTCCAGCTGAAAATGGTTTTGCGGATCGCTGATCTGCAGCCGGTCACCTACGGCCAGCCGCCACATGGCCAGCGAGCCGCCCCGGCCGTCGTCCATGCGTTTGACGGCAATGCGATAGCTCACGCCATCGGGCAGGCCCACCAGCGAATAGGAACGGGTCTGCACCTTGCCGTTGACCAGCACCTGCAGCTGCAAATGCGAGCCGGCCTGCCACGGCGCAGCAGCGCCCTCCGCCGGACGGATTTCGAATTCGCGCACGGTGGGTGTGACGTCGCGCACGGCGGCAACGGTGGCGGGTTGCCAGGTCTGGGTGCTTTTCATGTTCTGGGAATCACGTAGTCAGAGGTGGTCAGAAGTGGTCAGAGGCAGTCAGCCGCGCCGGCGGATCAGCTTCATGGCTTTCATGGATGCCGGCATGGCCGAGCCCTGGCCCGACAGCGCACGGCGCAGGTTGCGCTGCGCCAGGCGCGAGTGCTCGCGCATCAGGGCTTCGGCGCGCGTGCCCTCGCCGCGCTCAATGGCATCGAGTACCTGCCAGTGCTGGTCCTGCGCCACCACGAGCATGTCGCGCGCCTGCGGCGAGTTGGACTGCACCACGACAAAGGCCGAAGCCGACGCAAAAGGCAGGCTGACCACACGCTCCAGCTGTTTCACGGTGACCGGGCTGTCGGCCATCTCATAGAGCAGCGTGTGAAAGCGCTCATTCAAATCCACATAAGCGGAAAAGGCCTCGTCGCTCAGCGCGGGCTGGGCCAGCACCGCGTCCACCTGCTTGAGGCAGTCTTTGGCCTCACCCATCACCACCGCCGGCGCGCCCCGCTCGGCCGCCAGCCGCACCAGCAAACCTTCCAGCGTGCCGCGCAGCTCAATCGCGTCGGCAATGTCGCGCTCGGAAAAGGTCCGGACCGCATAACCGCCGTTGGGCAACGCTTCGAGCAGGCCTTCCTGCTCCAGCCGCATCAGCGCCGCGCGTATCGGCGTGCGAGACACGCCGAGGCGCTCGACAATCGCCAGTTCGGCAATACGGGTGCCGCCGGCCAGTTCGCCCGAGAGGATCAGCTCGCGCAGCTTCAGCAGCGCCCGCACCTGCGCGCTTTCCGTGCCAATCGGGTTTTCAGCGGCGGTGCCATCTGCCTCGGAAGCTATATTTTTGATAGCAGTTGCCATGGATTTGTGTTTGTGTGGGGGAGATGTCGGGAAAAAGAGCCGGGGTTGAAAGGCGTGGTTGAAAGATCAGGCCACCTGGCGGATCGGGATCACCGGGGTGGGGGATGTTTCACGTTCCACCATCTTGTCGATCAGTTTGCGGGCCCACATCGAGCCGGCGTCGATGTTGAGGTTGTAGAACTGGTGGTCCGGGTGTTCGTCCATGGCGATCTGCTGCGCTTCCAGCACATGCTCGTCTTCGCGGAAGATGCTGGCCACGCCCTCGCGCAACTGATGCGTGAGGCGCTGCTCGCCCAGACAGTAGTTGCGCGCAAAAGCCCAGAAGTAGTGGCAAGTGCCGTCGGTCTCGGGCGTGATGGTATTGAGCACAAAGCCGTTCACGCCCCTGCTGCGGTTGCTCAAGCGCGCATCGCCTGCATTGCCGCCGGGCGGCACGGCGCCGGTGCCGGCCTCGGCCACGCCCACGTCAATCGTCACGGTGCAGGGCGCTTCAAATTTGATGATCTGCCAGCGATCCACCGGGCCCTGGTAACCCAGGGAGTGGTTGATCTGCCCGGCCCAGAAAGGCGGCGCATCAATATTTTCCATCCAGCGCGTCACGGTGGCCGTGCGGTCGCCGTGCGTGGCCACAAACGGCGCCTCGGCCACCGCACGCTGGCCAATGCTGGAGCTGTGCACAAAGGTCTCATGTGTGAGGTCCATCAGGTTGTCCACCACCAGGCGGTAGTCGCACTTCACCTTGATCATTTTTCCGTCGCCCGCCCATTCGGCATCGTCGTTCCAGTGCAGGTCGGGCACCAACGCCGGGTCGGCCTTGGCCGGATCACCCGGCCAGACCCAGACAAAGCGGTGCTTTTCCAGCACCGGGTAAGCACGCACACAGGCCGAAGGGTTCAGTGTTTCCTGGCTCGGCATGTGGGTGCAGCGCCCTTGGGCGTTGTAGACCAGACCGTGGTAGCCGCAGGTGAGCTCATCGCCGTCGAGGCGGCCCATGGACAACGGCAGCAGCCGGTGCCAGCAGGCGTCTTCCAGCGCGGCCACTGTGCCGTCGGTCTTGCGGAACATCACCAGTTTTTGCTTGCAGATGGTGCGCGGCAGCAGCGCACGCACGACTTCGACGTCATAGGCCGCGGCATACCAGGCGTTGAGCGGAAAGGAGGGTTTTTCGTCTTTCATGGATACGCACTGTATACATAAAAGAAGAAAAATCAACTGAAAATAGCCATTTCTAGGTGTTTTCACCAGTTTCTGTATTCATTCAAAGAGTTAATCAATGCCTTAACATGCAAGCTAATCACCGCCTCAACCAAGGACTCCGTATGAGTAACACGAGCAACGCCGCCCCTCACCTGCCTGCGCGCTATGACCACGTGGGCAGTTTTTTGCGCCCGAAATATTTGCTGGAAGCCCGCGAACAAAAAGCCCAGGGCCAGATCTCGCCCGAGCAGTTGCGCCAGGTGGAAGACCGGGCCATCACCGAGATTGTGAAATTCCAGGAAGACGTGGGCCTGAAAAGCATCACCGACGGTGAGTTTCGCCGCACCTACTTTCACATTGACTTTCTGGAGCAGATCGGCGGCGTGAAAACCGACATCCCGGTCACCGTGATCCGGCCCGACGGCTCGCAGGAGCTGGCTCCGCCGGTGATGCGCGTGATTGACAAGGTGCGCCACGTCAAGGACATCCAGTTGGCCGACTTCCAGTACCTCAAGAGCCAGGTATCGGCAGGCAACACACCCAAGGTGACCATTCCGTCACCGACCATGCTGCACTTTCGCGGCGGACGGGCCGGCATCAGCAAGGAGCACTACCCCGAGCTGGACCCGCAGTTCTACCAGGACGTGGCCAATGCCTACGGCGAGGAGCTGCGCTCGCTGGCCGCCGCCGGCTGCACCTATGTGCAGATGGACGACACCAACCTGGCCTACCTGTGCGACGAAAAAATGCGCGAAGCCGCACGCCAGCGCGGCGACGACCCCAATGAGCTGCCGCACCGCTACGCCAAATTCATCAACCTCGTTGTCGCGCAAAAGCCACCCGGCATGCTGCTGGCCATGCACCTGTGCCGCGGCAACTTCAAGAGCACGCACGCGGCATCGGGCAATTACGAGCCGGTGGCCGAGGCGCTGCTGAAAGAAATGAACCTCGACGCCTACTTCATGGAGTACGACGACGCGCGCAGCGGCGACTTCAAGCCGCTGCGCTACCTGCCCAAGGGCAAGACCGTGGTGCTGGGACTCGTCACCACCAAGTTTGGCTCGCTGGAAGACAAGGACGACCTGAAACGCCGCATCGAAGCCGCGGCCCGCTACGCGCCGCTGAAGCAGCTGGCGCTGTCACCGCAATGCGGCTTCAGCAGCACCGTGCATGGCAACGACATCGCCGTTGAAGCACAGCGCGCCAAACTGCGCCTGGTGGTGGAAACGGCGCAGGAGGTCTGGGGAACGGCCTGAAGCGTCACCACACCCACAGGCCATGACGCCAACCGGCGCGGCAGCGCCCGCTACTTGCGGCACGGCGCCGTGCTGTTGGCACCCCGCAGACGATGGCGCCGCGGCTTCACGACACAAAGGCCGACGGCACGGGGGCTTCGCCAATGGCCTGGCGCAGGATGGCCCAGTGCATGGCTTCATCACCCAGAATGCTGGCGGCCGCCTTGGACAAGTCGCGGTTGGCAAACAGCGGCACGGCACCGAGGTAGGCGCTCACGGCGCCTTGCTCCAGCTGGGCCGCGAACTTGAGCACATCCAGCTCTGTTTTCAGCTGATCTACCGGAAAGTTGTATTTGGTTTTGGCGATGACGGGTTTGCCACCCAGCTTTTCGACCGTGCCCGAGAGCAGCGCCACATGCGCCTTGTGGTGTCCCTGAAACGTCACGGCGAGGTCCAGCACGGGTTTGGTCAGCAGCTTGCTTTCTGCGCCCAGCTGATAGGCCGCGATGGCCTCCAGTTCGGCGCCGATGGCGGTGTTGAGAATTTGCACGTCGCCGGCTTTGGAGCCACCCGCCTTGGCGGCCAGCGCGTCATTGCCCGCGAGCAGCGCAACCGCTGCGCCCGACAGGACCAGACCGCCCGAGCGGCCCAAAAACAGCCGCCGTGCAGCGACGGGCGTGGACATTTCAAAAAACGACATGGCAATCTCCAGTGAAAAAAAACGGTTCACAAATGACGGACTTAACGAACTTCACGGATCACGGGCGAGAGGATTCACGCTCGTGGGCAATCTTTGCCAGCACGCCCGCCACGATACGATCGCAGCGCGCGCCGGCAAATGAAAAGGCGTCACCGACGGCCATGTCGATGTCGCGTGACAGGCCTTCGCGCAACATGCTGCGGGCACGAAAAAACCGGGTCCGCACCGTCGCTTCAGGTATGCCCAGCACCAGCGCAACTTCTTCCACACTCATCTCTTCAACCCCCCTGAGCATGAACACGGTGCGAAAGGCATCGGGCAAGGTGTCAATCCGGGCTTCAATCTGCTGGCGTATCTGCGCACGCATGACGGATGGCTCCGGCTGGTCATTCGGGTTGGCTTGCATCTGCATCTCCGGGGTTTCGTCATCGGCATCCACGCTGGCGCTCAGCGGCACGATGCGGGCAGCCTGCGCACCATTGCGCCGCAGCCGCCCCAGTGCTTCGTTGGCGACGATGCGCACCAGCCAGGTGGAAAGCCTGGCCTCGGCCCGAAAGGTGGCCAGCGCACGCCAGGCGCGCAAATAAGCCTCCTGCAAGGCGTCTTGCGTGTCGTCGTCGCTTTTGAGGATGCTGCGCGCCGTGCGAAAGAGCAAACGGTTGTAGCGCCGCATGATCTGGGCGAACGCCAGATCGTTACCGGCTATGGACAGGCTGACCAGTTCTGCATCCGAACTGGCGTCGGACGGCACGGTGGGCACTGATTGCAAGTTGTTCATAGTGTTCATATCTGCTCCTGTCTCTGTCCATTGGATGGTCAGGGTGCCACCAGCGTTCCGGATTTTTCTCTGTCAGACGACGAGGCAAAAGGAAAAAAAACAGCGCCCGGCCAAACCTCGTTCGCCACGGCGCGCGCGACTCCGAATACTCAGTACCCGTAAAACCTCAGTACCCGTAAAACTCTTCGCTGCGAATGTCGTCGTCATTGACACCGACACGATTCAACATGTCGCACACGGCAGCGACCAGGCCGGGTGGTCCAGCCACATAGAAAACGGGTTTCAGAAAACCGTTCATGGTTTTTCTCAACAGATCTTCGGTGACATGGCTGGTTTCTCCTTGCCACGGCATAAGGGATTTGCCCATCTCCGTCATGGTCGGCAACAGGCGGAAATTGACGTTCTGCTGCTCAAGGTCCTGCAGTTCCAGAAGAAACGCCGCATCTTCGGGGCGCCGATTGGAATAGAGCAGAACCATCTCCTGTGGCAACCGATCATGCGTCGCCTGGCGCAACATGCTCATGAACGGGGTAATGCCAATGCCACCCGCGATGAATATCGCCTGTCTTGTGCGCTCGTTATGCAGCGTGAGGGAACCGAAGGGCCCTTCAATGTCCACCAGCCCGCCAATGGGCAACATCTTGAGCGCCCGCTTGAATGCGCTGTCGCGCATGCGTGTCGCGATCGCCAGTTCGTGCTCAAACGGCGCACTCACAAGGGAAAACGTATGCCGTTGGCTTTGCCCGCCGGGCGCCACTGCATCTGGAAGAATCAGGTCAATCGCCTGACCGGCCTTGAAGGCAAAGCCGGCCGGCCGCTGAAAATAAAACGCCATCGTGCCGCCAGCAACTTCCTCGCGTGCTTGCAGCAACACTTGGCAGGGGCTCATGCTCATGCCGTGCCTCGATCCGGTGAACGATGCCCATGCGGCTGCGCTGGCCGCTCGCCGGTACCACGGGCCGTGCGAAAGAGGAAACGGCTGTAGCGCCGCATGATCCGGGCAAGCGCAGGATCGTTGCCGGCTACGGACAGGCTGACCAGCTCTGCGTCCGAACGGGCTTCTGTGGACATAGAGCGCGGCGCTGGTGAGGTGTTCATGGCTGTTCCTGTCCATTGGATGAGCAGGCGGCCGCTGGCGTTCCGGTTTTTTTTGGGGGCAGCCTTATTTCATTTCCAATGCGATGCGAGATAGCAACGGAATTGCCCCCAGCTTCTGTGGGCCACCCTGTGGATAAGGTCACTAACAACCCCGCAACACCGCACCAGTATTGGCTTGCAACATAGTGCTCAGGAATTGATCAGCAGACCTGTTTTGGCGCCTGCACAACGCCGGCCGCCAATCAATTGGCTTGCATCAAATGCCAGAGCCGGGATGGTGAAACCGGCATCTGCAACTGACGGGCCTGCGCCGCCATGCCGCCGCGTGCCAGCGCATCAGCCACGGCATTGACCACCGTGGGCCCGGCGCCTATGGTGCCCAGCTCGCCCACGCCTTTGACGCCCAGCGGGTTGTTCAGGCAGGGAGTGGAGGGGTCCAGTTCGGTTTTGAAGTCGGGCGCATTGTCAGCGCGCGGGGCGGCGTAGTCCATCAGGCTGCCCTGTTGTTCGAACCGGGCAAGTACTGCTTCCAACATCCATTTCTCTCCACAATTTCTATGTGGAGCAGAAGATTACCGCTGTCTCTGGAGCAAGACCTTGAAAGGGGTGGCTCTTAGGCCGTCCTGAACGGTGATCAAGGCAAACCGAGGTCAGATTTCTGCTAAACCCGCAACGTCTTCAGGGGTACCAGATGAGTTCCACGAAAGCCCTATTGCGGAGCCCGCAAGCCTACAATGTTATTCCCCCGGCCCAGATCCCGGTTCCGGGCGTGCGCTGATTCATTCGCGTGCCCGACCGGGGACATGCCCTGCTTCGAAGCCGTCATCCTGTTCTTTCTCGCCGGGACCGTCGAGATCGGCAAAGAATGGTCTCGCGGACGGAAAGAAGCTTGATGGCGCCTCAACACGAGGGCCCCATGCAGCAAGGGTAATCAGCCCATGAACGTAGACTCGCCTTCCCGCGCAGTGTCCGACGAGGCTGTGTTGCGGATCGTGCGGGAAGTCTTGACCGAACTCCACCCGGGCCGCAAGGACACGGACCCGGTGACGCTGGACAGTGCGCTGGAGGAAGACCTTGGCCTGGACAGCCTGGCGCGCGTGGAGTTGTTGATGCGCCTCGAACGCGCGTTCGGCGTACGCCCGCCGGAGCATATGCTGAGCACGGCCGAAGCGCCACGAGACTTGCTGCGTGCGCTGCTTGCCGCACGGGGTTCACCCCAGGCGCCAGTGCAGCAGGCACGGCGGCTTGCGGTGCCCGAACGCGTCTCGCAAGTGCCGCACGCGGCTGCGACCCTGCAGGAGGTGCTCGACTGGCACGTGCGGACTCATCCGCAGCGCGAGCACATTGCGATCGACAACGGCGACAGCGACGCACCGACGCGCCTGAGCTACGCCGACTTGCAGCAGGGCGCCGCTGGCGTCGCTGCGGGGCTGCTGGATCGCGGCTTTCAGCCGGGTCAACCGGTGGCGCTCATGCTGCCGACCGGCCGCGAGTACTTCTTCAGCTTCGCCGGCATTCTGCTGGCCGGCGGCATTCCGGTACCAATCTACCCGCCAGCGCGGGCGGCGCAGATCGAGGAGCACCTGCAGCGTCACGTCGGCATCCTCACCAATGCGCTCGCCACGGCGCTGATCACTGTGCCGCGGGCCAAGGTGCTGGCGACGCTGCTCAAGTCCCAGGTGCCGTCGCTGCGCATGGTCTGCACGGTGGAAGAACTGTCCGCGTCCACCGCCTCCCTGGAACGCGTCACCGCCCATGCCAACGATATCGCCCTGCTGCAGTACACCTCCGGCAGTACCAGCAGTCCCAAGGGGGTGGTCCTGACGCACGCCAACCTGCTGGCCAACCTGCGGGCCATGGGGCAGGCCCTGCAAGTCAGCTCCGAAGACGTCTTCGTCTCGTGGCTGCCGCTGTACCACGACATGGGGCTGATCGGGGCTTGGCTGGGCAGCCTGTACTATGCGTACCCGCTGGTGGTGATGTCGCCGCTGACGTTTCTCGCGCGACCGGAGCGCTGGCTGTGGGCCGTGCACCGGCACCGCGGCACGCTGTCCGGCGGGCCCAACTTCGGCTACGAGCTGTGCCTGCGCAAGCTCGACGAGGCCGCGCTGGAGGGGCTCGACCTGTCCAGCTGGCGCTTTGCGTTCAACGGCGCCGAGCCGGTCAGCGCGACGACCATGCAGGAGTTTCAGCAACGCTTCGCCCGCTACGGGCTGCGGCCGCAAGCGCTGGCGCCGGTGTATGGACTGGCGGAGGCAACGCTGGGCCTGACCTTCCCGCCGCAGGGACGGGGTCTGCTGGTCGACCGCATCGATACGCAAGCGTTCTCGCACTCGGGCCGCGCACTGCCCGCGGCGAGCAGCACGTCTGACGTGCGGCTGGTCGTGGCGTGCGGACGGCCGCTGCCGGGCCATGAGGTCCGCCTGGTCGACGCGACGGGATGTGAGGTGGCGGAACGCCAGGAGGGGCGTCTGCTGTTCAAGGGTCCGTCGACCACCAGCGGCTACTTCCGCAACCCGAAAGAGACGCGCCGGCTGTTTGATGGCGAGTGGCTGGACTCGGGCGACTACGCCTACATGGCACAAGGCGACGTCTACATCACCGGGCGGGCCAAGGACGTGATCATTCGGGGCGGCCATCAGGTCTACCCGTACGACCTGGAGGAGGCCGTCGGCGCGATTCCCTCTGTCCGCAAGGGCTGTGTCGCCGTGTTCGGCAGCCCGGACCCCAGGACACGCAGCGAGCGGGTCGTTGTCATGGCGGAAACCCGTGGCCTGCCGCCCGAGGCGCTGGCGCAGCTGCGCCGCCAGATCAACAGCGCCGCGGTCGGCGTGCTCGGTGCGCCGCCGGACGACGTGGTCCTGGTGCCGCCGCACACGGTCTTGAAGACCTCCAGCGGCAAGATTCGTCGCGCGGCCAGCCGCGAGTTGTACGAGACCGGAGGCGCTTCGGCCACGCAGCCGGCGCCATGGCAACAGATCGCGCGCTTTGCCTGGCAGGCGATACTGCCGCAACTGCGGCGTGCCGGGCGCGTCGCAGCGGAGATAGCCTACGCTGGCTATGTCTGGCTGCTGTTCTGGCTGCTTGCGCCCATCACGTGGGCGCTGACCGCCGTGCTGCCCAAGCCGTCCTGGAGCTGGGCCCTGAGTCACCATGCAGCCCGGCTGTTCCTGCGTTTGTCCGGGCTCTCGTTTGCGGCCGAGGGGCTGGCGAATCTGCCGCGCGAGGCAAGCTGTGTGGTGGTGGCGAACCATGCGAGCTACCTGGATGGCATAACCCTGGTCGCCGCACTGCCGCGCCATGTCCGCTTTATCGCCAAGCTCGAACTGCAGAAACAGTTCATCTCACGGGTCTACTTGCAAGGCCTCGGCGCCATGTTTGTAGACCGCGACGACGCGCAGCGCGGGGCGCAGGACGTCGCGCGGGTGACGCGCAGCGTTTGCGACGAAACCGCCATGTTGTTTTTCCCGGAAGGAACGTTCAGGCGTGTGCCAGGCTTGTTGCCGTTCCATGCGGGCGCGTTCTCTGCGGCAGCGCAGGCCGGCGTGCCCGTGGTGCCGGTGACGATCCGCGGCACGCGCTCCGTGCTGCGTGCCGGCCAGTGGTTCCCCCGCCGCGTACCGATCAGCGTGCTGGTCAGTGCCCCGATTCAACCCGATGGTGACGACTGGTCAGCGTCGATCCGGTTGCGCGACGCCGCGCGCGCGGAAATCCTGAAGCGCTGCGCCGAGCCGGATGCCGGCGATGAAAGCCGCCTGCCTTCGTAAAGCCGGAGGAATTGATGAACCTCAGCCCTGCATCAAATGCCAGAGCCGGGATGGTGACAGCGGCATCTGCAACTGACGGGCCTGCGCCGCCATGCCGCTGCGTGCCAGCGCGTCGGCCACGGCATTGACCACCGTGGGCCCGGCGCCTATGGTGCCCAGCTCGCCCACGCCTTTGACGCCCAGCGGGTTGTTCAGGCAAGGAGTGGAGGGGTCCATTTCGGTTTTGAAGTCGGGCGCGTTGTCTGCGCGCGGGGCGGCGTAGTCCATCAGGCTGCCCGTCAGGGGCTGGCCGGTTTCACGGTCATACACCAGGTGCTCGCACAGCGCCTGGCCTATGCCCTGCACGGCTCCGCCGTCGAGCTGGCCGCGCACGATCATCGGGTTGACGACGCGGCCCACGTCGTTGACGGACGCATAGGCCACCACCGCCACATGGCCGGTCTGCGGGTCGACCTCGACCTCGCAGATGTGGCAGCCATTGGGCCAGGAGGGTCCGGCCACGGCGGTGGTCGAGTCCATGAAGATGCGCTGGTCACTCTGGCGCGCCGCGAGCGTAAACAAATCGATGCTCAGGTCGGTGCCCGCCACCTTGAAGCTGCCGTCGGCGTACGTGATGTCCTGCTCGGCCGCCTCAAACTCCCGGGCCGCCAGTTGCCGGGCTTTGTCGATGGTGCGCTCGGCGCCTATGCGTACAGCCGAGCCGCCGGTGAACAGCGAGCGCGAACCAGCGCTGCCAAAACCATTGCCGCGGTCGGTATCGCCCAGCACGATGCGGACCTTGTCCATCGGCACGCCAAACGCATCAACCACCAGTTGCGCCAGCGTGGTGGCGATGCCCTGCCCCATGGCGTTGACGGCCGAGAAGACTTCGATGATGCCGTCGGCGCCGGGGGTGGAAGATTTGATCTCCACGGTCACGCGTTCTTCCAGCGCATTGCCGCCGGTCCACTCCAGGAAGGTCGCGATGCCCAGGCCGCGCAACAGACCGCGCTGCTTTGAGCCGGTGGCCCGCGCCTCGAAGCCTTGCCAGTCGGCCAGCACCAGCGCCTGGTCCATCACCGACTCGAAGCGGCCCGTGTCGTAGGTCTGGCCCATGGGGTTTTTGTAGGGCATTTGCGTGGGCTGGATAAAGTTGCGGCGGCGCAGCTCGATCCGGTCGATGCCGGTCTGCCGGGCGGCTTCGTCCATCAGCCGCTCCATCGTGAAGATGGCTTCAGGGCGGCCCGCGCCCCGGTAGGCGCTGGTGGGCGCGGTGTTGGTCAGCACGGCCCTGAAATGAAAGTCGATGGTCTGGATGTCATACACACTGGTCTGCACCCAGGGGCCGATCATCAACTGGATGACCACGCCCGCGCCGGTGGCATACGCGCCCACATTGGCCTGCGAGGCCAGGCGCAGGCCCAGTATCTTGCCGTGTTCGTCCAGCGCCAGTTCGGCGTGGCTTTGCAGGTCACGGCCGTGCGTGCTCGAGACAAATTCTTCACTGCGGTCGGCCACCCACTTCACCGGGCGCTGCAGCGCCCGGGCGCAAAAGGCCACGGCAACGTCTTCCGGGTAGGCCCCCGTTTTCATGCCAAAACCGCCCCCCACATCGCCCACCACCACGCGCAGCTGCTCCTTCGCCATGCCCAACGCGTCGCACACCGAGTCGCGCACGCCGGAAGGCATTTGGGTGCTCATGCGGATGGTCAGGCGCTGGGACGCGGTGTCAACAGCGGCCAGCACCGAGCGCGGCTCCAGGCTCAGCGGAGACAGCCGCTGATTGACCAGGTCCAGCGCCACCACGTGGCGGGCGCTGGCGAAGGCTGCGGCGGTGGCTTCGGCACTGCCGTAGCGTGTTTCGGCGGCGATGTTATCGGGTGCTTCGGGGCAAAGCACGGGGGCGCCGGGAGCCATGGCGTCGTTCATGTCCACGGCCATGGGCAGCTCTCTTCATAGTCGATGGTTATGGCTTCCGCCGCGTCGCGAGCCTGCTGCAGTGTCAGCGCCACCACGGCGGCCACCGCCTCGCCAACAAAGCGCACGCGCTCGTGGGCCAGCGCACGCCGTGGCGGCGCGGCGCAGGGCGAGCCGTCGGCGCGCGTAAAGCCGCTGGCACCGGGAATCGGCTTGACCCCGGCAGCCACCAGATCAGCCCCGGTGACCACCTGCAGCACGCCTGGCATGGCCAGCGCTGCCGTGGTGTCCAACGACACGATGCGGGCGTGTGGATAGGGTGAGCGCACAAAGACGAGTTGGGTCTGGCCCGGCAGGGTCACGTCGTCCGTGTACTGGCCGGCGCCGGCCAGCAGCGCATCGTCTTCCAGGCGGCGAACGGACTGTCCGCTGCCGAAGCGTGACGGGTTGACCTGAGTGGATTGGGTTTCAGTCATCAAAGAATGCCCCTGAATGGCGGCCTCGCATCTACCAGGGTGGTGTGCGGGCGCGAAAATGGTGAAAAGCCACTATAGGTGCATCGCTGCGGTTCAGCAAATGCGTTGCCGGGAGGTAGCGGATTTGGGATTTGAAAATTGCTGAGTTATTCAATGGCGTAGGCCCCCTTCTCTCGCCGTTGAAGCATTTTCTGGCCCGGATCAGCTGACTTTCCTGTCCGCTATGGCAGCGCGGCCCACTAATCAACTTGCAGATGGCGGGCGGTATTGAGGTAGCAGCCGCCCAGCCTGCTTGCAACGCTTCAGGCTTGTCAGGCCGCGGGAACCTCTTGAACCTGATCAGGCGGCGCGGCGGCCAGGGCCCTGACCTTGAGGCGGCGTGTCACCCGCAGCATCACCCCCGAGATGACGAGGCAGTAGGCTCCCAACGTGACGATCAGCGCCGGGTAGCTGACACCCGCGTCAATCAGCAGCCCCGCCAGCCCCGGGCCCGTGGCCGAGGCAAACACCAGCACGGAGAGGATCACGGCGCGAATGGCGCCCAAGTACCGCAGGCCATAAAGCTCCGGCCACAGCGAGCCATACAGCGAGAGTGAAAAACCGTTGGACACCCCGTACAGCGCCATGAAGGCAAACATGCTCCAGGCCGCTGGCACAGACCCCAGCAGCAACAGCGCCAGTCCCAGCGGCAACAGGTAAAAGGGCAACAGCCTCAGGCCTCCCACGCGGTCAATCAGTTGGCCCGAGATCAGCGTGAAGGCGATCGTCATCAGCGCATACAGCGTGAAGGAAGACGCAAACGCCGTGAGCGACCAGCCGCGCAGCTCGACCAGGTAGACCTGGTGAAAAAAGATGGTGTTGCCAATAAAGGCCGGCGGCACCATGGCCAGCATCACGGCATAAAAAAACGGGTCGCGCAGCACTTCGGCCCGGCTCCAGTCGCGCGCCGTTGCCACGCGGGCCACGGGGTCGGAGGCCTGCGCGGCGCGCTCGACTGAAACCAGCGCGGCGATGAGGGGCGCCGCCAACAGCAGCAAGGCGCCGGCGGCCAGCCACCAGGTGTTGCGCCAGCCCACCGACGCGGCCAGCGCCACAAACACCAGCGGCAACACCGCCTCGCCGGTGTTCAGGCCCAGCGTGCCGAGCGAGATGGCCCGGCCCCGCTGCGCGGAAAACCAGCGCGCCATGGAGGTGAACGCGAGGTGGGACATCATGCCCTGGCCCAGCAGGCGCAGCAGGTAAATGGCCATGAACAGGGTCACGATGTGGCGCGACAGCGCCATGACGGCGGCCGCCAGCGCCAGCATGGGCAGCACCAGCAGCGCGAGTTTTTTCGCGCTGTGGTGGTCGGCCAGATGCCCCAGGCGCGGCAAGGTGAGCGCGCTGGCCAGCGTGGCTGCCATGTAGAGCGAGCCGAACCCGCCGTGGGAGAGCGCGTACTCGCGGCGGATGTCACCGGCCGACAGCGAAATCAGGAAAGTCTGGCCGAACGAGGAAAAGAAAAAAAGCAGGAAGCCGCCGCCCAGCCAGCGGGCGTTGTCGCGCAGGAAAAACAGGAATGGCATGGGCGGGTCGGTGGCCCTTCCTTCAGTCGGTTTCGGAGGGGTCGGAAGCGTCCGGCACGCGCGGCGTCCGTGGTTTCTGCGGCCGTGGAATCTTCTTGAAGCGGATCAGGCGATCGGTTTCGATCTTGTCCTTTTTCAATTGCCTTTCGGCATCCATCAGTTGCCCGGCGGCCAGCCATTCGGCGAACTCTTCGGGCGTCTCCAGCGTGATGCGGCCCAGCGTGGCCGCGCGGAACTCATGGATCACGATTTCCGCCGCCTTCTGCAGGTTGACGCGCCCCTTTGACAGCACCGCGCCGCGCTTGCGGCCAATTTCCTCCAGCAGCTGCTCATCGGCGATGCCTGCCGGGACTTCCACCTTGTAGCGCGCCGCCAGCAGGCCGGGGTAGTCCCTGATCAGGTAGTCGAGCAGTTCCAGCGCCACTTCTTCCTCATTGAACGCGTTGCGGCCAATGGCGCCGCTGGCGGCGAGGTTGTAGCCGCTTTTGGCCACGATGATGCGGGGCCACAGCATGCCGGGCGTGTCGTACAGGTAAAAACCATCGGCCAGGACGATGCGCTGCTCCAGCTTGGTGATGCCGGCCTCATCGCCGGTTTTGGTGGCGCGCTTGCCGGTGAGGGTATTGATCAGCGTGGACTTCCCGACGTTGGGAATGCCGCAGATCAGCACACGCATGGGCTTGACCATGCTGCCGCGCGTGGGCGCCAGCGCGTGGCAGGCGTCAATCAGGCGGCGGGCGGGCGTGGTTTCACTCGCATCCAGCGCAATCGCCTGCGTGGCCGGCAGGCTGTTGTAATGCGCCAGCCAGAGCGCGGTGCGCGCCGGGTCGGCCAGGTCCTGCTTGTTGAGCACCTTGAGCGCGGGTTTGGCGCTGGTGAGCTCGGCGAGCATGGGGTTGGCGCTGGAGCCGGGCAGGCGCGCGTCGAGCAGCTCGATCACGACATCAATCTCCTTGATGCGCTCCTGAATCGCTTTTTTGGTCAAATGCATGTGACCGGGAAACCACTGGATGGCCATCGGAATATTCTTTCTTGGTTCGGGGCGGGGCTGGATCAGGCTCGACATTTCCATCAAGCCGGACCCGCTGCGCACGATGACCGAATTGTCACCTGTTCAGGCCCTGCTACCGCTGGCGCAGGAAACCCTATGCGTGCCGTGGCCGGGCGATGGAGCAAAATCAGGGGAAAGCTGGTTGAACAAACCGACGCAAGCTGCTCCGCCTGCCGCATCCCTTCACCCCCTCACCTTTTTCCCCACCCTCCATGCCCCTGCCCAACGCCCCAACCCAAAAACCCAGCAACAACCAGACCCGGACCAAGGCCAATAACGAGCTGTTGATCCGGGGCTTGCTTTGCGTCGTCATCGGCCTGGCCGTGCTGATCTCGCCCTACTTCATCACCTCGCCCGGCATGCAGGGCATCGTGGCCAGTTCTTCGCTGGTGGGCTGGTTCGCGCTGGTGCTGGGTGTGGCGTTCATAGGCCTGTATGCCCGCCGGCGCCTGGCTGGGCCAAACCAGTCCTAGCCATGGAGGCGCAGATCCCGTCCGGCGAGCCGGGCGACCGCGCTGCCGTACCGGCCGCCATTGGCGCATTGCAGCAGCGCGCCCGCGCCGCCGGCATCACGCTGCGCGCACCGCCGCCCGAACCCACCACCTGCTGCGGCCGCGGCTGCAGCGGCTGCGTGTGGGGGAGCTACGACAACGCTGTCGACTACTGGTGCGAACAGGCCGAAGAGGCCTTGCGCAAGCTGGGGGACGTGAGTCCACCGGTCTGATCAGATGGCGAGCGCTGCGCGGCCCGCCATATCCGGCGCATCCGGCATACCCGGTATGCCCAAGCGCTCCGCCGACACATATTGCTGGCGGTACACCTCAAAGGGCATGCTGTCCGAGGCTTCGATCTGCTTTTGCTCGGCAATGGATTGCCGGGTCAGCTCGGTGAAGCGGGCATGCTGCGCTTCGGCCAGGGGCAGGCTTCGCAGGATGGTCTGGGCTTTTTCGGATTGGGCCCGGGCAAACCTGACAAAGGAGTTGTCATAGTCTTTGGCCATGGCAGCCAGCACGCGGGCCGATGGCAGGGTGTCGGGCTCGCGCAAGGCGGCGCTTGCCGCGGCCAGCGCCTCGCTGTACTGCGCACCGCCCGGCGTGCCCGCATGGAGGGCATCGAGCGCCTCGGCAATCGGTGCGCATTCGGCGACCACTGCGGCGCCCCACTCCGCCAGCGTCACCTCGCGGCCGTCCCGCTCCAGCAGCAGGCCGGGCTCGCGGCCGCGCGCGGCTGTGCGGTGCTGGTTGCGCGCCAGCGCGGCAATTTCCGCAGGGGTGTCGGGCGGGCTGTCAGTGATCAGGCAGTGCAGCAAAAACACATCCAGAAACCGCATGGTCTGCGCCGTGATGCCCACGGGAACAAACGGATCGAGGTCCATCAGGCGCACTTCAATGTATTCAACGCCACGCTCACGCAGCGCATGCAGCGGGCGCTCGCCGGGGAAGATCACGCGCTTGGGGCGGATGGTGCCGTAGAACTCGTTTTCGATCTGCAGCAGCGTGGTGGCCAGCTGGTTGTAGTCGCCGCCCGGGTTGCGGATGCCGACCGCCTCATAGGCCGGATAGGGCCGGGTAAGCGCATCCTGCAAGGACGCGCCGTAGCCCTCGAGGCTGTTGTAGCTCACGGCCAGCGAGGCCTGGGCGTCGCTCTGGTAGCCCAGGCGCCCCATGCGCAGCGAGGTGCCGTGCGGCATATACATGGTGTGATCGGCCAGCTTTTGCAGCTCGTGCTGGCGCCCGGCCACAAAACTCGAACACACGGCGGGCGATGCACCAAACAGGTAAAGCAGCAAAAAGGCGTGGCGCCGGAAATTGCGGATCAGCGCAAAGTACTGCTCGCTGGTGACCTCGGGCAGCGACCAGTTGTAGTGAATGCCTGAGATGGTTTGCATGCGCCGGCCATAGCGGTGGGACAGGCCCATGCGGTAGACGCTCTTGGCGCGCCCGACATTGGACGAGCCGAAGCGGGCAATCGGAATGGTCTCGTCGGTCGGCAGACCGCAGGGCATGCTGGAGACCCAGAGCATTTCATCGCCGAGGTCCTGCATCACGCGGTAGGTGAACTGGTGGATCTGCGTGAGTTCTTCCAGTGTGGCTTCCGCGTCTTGATGTGCCCCCGTCACCAGTTCGATCTGCGACTCGCTGAAGTCGGTGGTGATGCTGGGATGTGTCAGCGCCGAGCCGAGGGCGGCCGGATGCGGCGTGAGCGCCAGGCCGCCTCCGGGCTGGGCGCGCAGGCTTTCCTTTTCGATGCCGCGGCGCATGCCTTTCAGCCGGGCAGGGGTGAGCGCTTTCAGGCGCTCCTGCAAAAGCGTGCCCGCGGGCGCCTGCAGCTTGTTCATGGTGTCATTCCCTCAGGTCCGTGTCGTGGCGTGGAAGTTATCACAGGCCCGCGCTTTGCGCTGGCGAAATGCTGCTTGCCAGCACGGTTTTCCGGACTCTGCAGGGGGCCGCCAGCAAAATGGCGCAACTTGGTCCATGAACGACGTTTTTAATCACAAATGGCTACTTTATAATTTTCAGTGTGTGGGCCAAACCACGTCCCACCACAGCGCCGCGCTAACTCGCTTGACTTGTCCGGGCAGCTCGGCGACGATAAAAATCATGCCATGAAACGCAGGCGCTTTGCTGCAAAGCCCTTCGACCCATCCTCCCAAGCTCGCTTCGCCGGGCTTTCCCCGCAAAAAAGTCAAAGACAAAGCGACGTTTGAGAGCCTGTAAGAAGAATGAAAAAACTGATGCGCATGCTGTTAGGCGGCCGAACTGCAGCCAAGCCGGTCCCGAATTCAGCCCCCGTGAGCCGCGCGATGCCCCTGAGTCAGGACGATAGTTCGGAAAACGCCACCCGCAGCCAGCTCGTGCAAGTCCTGTTGCGCGACGTGCTGCGCAGGCACGGCATACCGCTCGGCTGGGTTGAGTCCCAGCTGCTGATGGTAGCCAGCCGTAGCCGCGGCACCGGCATGTACGTGCGCCTGATCATGAGGCACTGGGACGATCGGCTGGCGACCCACGCCTTCGCCCTGCAGAACACCCTGCTTGCCGACATTGCCCGCTTTGAGCCGCGCGCCTTCGACTGGCTGCATGGCGTTTCGTGGCAACTCGACGTGGACGCCAGCTGCCCGCACACCGCCCTGCCCCAGAAGGCTTATTGGCAGGAACCGACAAAGCCGGCGACCCCAGCGGCCGCAATTGCACCGGCGGCAACACCAGCAGCACCGGCGGTAGCGCCAGCACCAGCACCGGCGGCGGCTCCCGTAACCGCGGCAGCCCCACCGCCCATGCCTCTTTCGGAGCAGGAGGCGCTGCAGGATCTGGAACGCCTGTTCCTGATCCGCGACCAGGAGATCGGCAGGCAGATGGCCGATGGCAAGACGCCCGCGGGCTATGAAAAGACCAAACCATCGCCACTATAGAGCAGTGTCTTTTGCGCTCATTTCATGGCCAACCATGCCCATCGCCCACCATCCATCGGTCATCGCTCATCGCTCAGAAATTTTTGACGGCGTTAACATCACCTGACAGGCCGCACGCCGACCCGACCGGGTCTGTACGGCCGGGCTGACTCAACGCTTCTCCGGATGACCCCCCTGCCTGCATCGCACGACCCCTCTGCCCTGGCTGATTCACGCTACGCCGTGGGGCGCCTGATGATCACGCTGGCGCTCATGACGGTGGGCGCCAGCGGCATGTACGTGGTGCCGGTGGTGTTGCCGGCCGTGCAGGCCGATTTTGGCGTGGCGCGCGCCGACGCCTCCCTGCCCTACACCCTGCTGATGATCGGGTTTGGCCTGGGCGGCGTGCTGATGGGGCGGCTGGCTGACCGATTCGGCGTGATGGTGCCGCTGCTGATAGGGGCGGTAGGGTTGGGCCTGGGTTACGCCGCCGCGGCGATGGCCTGCAACATCTGGATGTTCACGCTGGCGCATGGTTTCCTGATCGGCCTGTTGGGCAGTTCGGCCACCTTCGCGCCCCTGCTGGCCGACACGTCCCTGTGGTTTGTACGGCGGCGCGGCATTGCGGTGGCGGTATGCGCCAGCGGCAACTACGTCGGCGGCGCGATCTGGCCGCCTGTCGTGCAGCATTTCGTGGAAACCGTGGGCTGGCGCCACACCTACCTGGGTCTGGGGCTCTTCAGCGTGATCACCATGGCGGGGCTGGCGCTGCTGATGCGCAAGCGCCCGCCGATGGCCGTGGCCGCGCCGATCAACCGCAACTTCGCGGCCAGCCCCAGCAGCCTGCCCTTTGGCCTGCCGCCCGGCAAGGCGCAGGCGCTGCTGTGCATTGCCGGCGTGGCGTGCTGTGTGGCCATGGCCATGCCGCAGGTGCACATCGTCTCTTACTGCACCGACCTGGGTTACGGCGCCGCGCGGGGCGCCGAAATGCTCTCGCTGATGCTGGCCTGCGGGGTGGTGAGCCGGCTGGTCTCGGGCGTCATCTGCGACCGCATCGGCGGCTTGCGCACGCTGCTGCTGGGCTCGGCCCTGCAGGGCATTGCGTTGCTGATGTTTTTGCCGTTCAACGGGCTGGTGTCGCTGTACCTCATCGCCGCGCTGTTCGGGCTGTTCCAGGGAGGCATCGTGCCGTCTTACGCCATCATCGTGCGTGAATACTTTGTGCCGGCCGAGGCTGGCGCGCGGGTGGGAACGGTGATCATGGCAACCATGTTCGGCATGGCGTTGGGCGGCTGGATGTCGGGCAAGGTGTTTGACCTGACCGGTTCCTACCAGGCGGCCTTCCTCAACGGCATCGCGTGGAACCTGCTGAACCTGGGCATTGCGTTGTTCCTGCTCTGGCGGGTGCGCCCGCCAAGCGGCATCGCGCAGGCGGCCTGAGCGCCGCGCAGGACGCGAGCGGGGCTCGCTATAAATCAATAGCCTCATAGCTGCCTGGCTGCCTGCGCGCATCAAGCAAGGACCGCAAAACAAAGGCTGCAGCCGTTTTCAATCGTGAATCAGGCCAGCACGCGCCGCAGCCAGCGCTCCAGATCAACAACTTCCTCGGGGCAGACTGAATGCTCCATCGGGTACTCGTGCCACTCGACCGGGTAACCCAGCGCCAGCAGCGCGTCGCGCGAGGCCGTGGCACGCGGCAGCATGACCACGCCGTCGCGCGAGCCATGCGCCAGGAAGATCGGAACGTCCCGGTTGGCGGCGCTGCGCTCGGCAGCGGTCTTGTCCGCCAGTGGCAGGTAGCCGGACAGGCCCGCAATGCCGGCCAGCCGTTCGCCGTGCCGCAAGCCCGTCATGAGGGCCATGGCGCAGCCCTGCGAAAATCCGGCCACCACGATGCGGTGGGACGGCGTGCCGCGCGACTTTTCATGCGCAAGCAGCGCCTCAATGGAAGCCTGTGACTGGCGCAGCCCGGCCTCGTCCTCGCGTTTGACCAGATCGACGCCCAGGAGGTCGTACCAGGCTGGCATGACATAGCCGCCATTGATGGTGACGGGCATGACAGGTGCACTGGGAAAGAGAAAGCGCACCGGGCCCACGCTCGACAAGTCCAGTTGCTCGGCAATGGGCACAAAGTCGCGACCGTCGGCCCCCAGGCCGTGCATGATGACAATGGTGGCGACCGGGTTGTCGCCGGTCTGGGCTTCAATAACTTCAAGGGACATGGGGCTTACCGGTTGCAGGAGGTTGGTGGCGGAACAGCGCAAGGACCGTCTGGCATCGCCATGCAATTGCAAACGCTGTAACAAACCTTGGATTTTAGAGGGTGCCCGCGCCCGCTTTTTTGCCGGCGCGCCCCCTGCAGACATTTACAGGGAGGCCGGACATGGGCTTGACCCTGCGGGCGACAACACTTTTGCGCCGCGCCTGTATTTGCTAGCATCAACCGTCAGCATTTTCTGACGCAAGCGGGAGATCCGGATGAAATTCATCATTGCGGCCTTAACCCTGGCGACTTCTTCTCTGGCTTTTGCCTATCACTGCCCGAACGAGATGAAGGCGATTGACGCCAAACTTGCCACCAACCCCACCCTGTCGGCGGCAGACATGGGCAAGGTCAAGGAGTTGCGCGCCCAGGGTGAGAAGCTTCACAAGGAAGGCAAGCACGACGACTCATTGAAAGCCCTGGACAGCGCCAAAAAACTGCTTGGGATCTAGGGTGTCCGATCTGGTCTGATCTGGCTTGAATAGATTCTTGTAACCGGCTGAAACTTCACATGGGCGCTGCAGCGCCGCAAGCAGCCGTGCACGCCCGCGTGCGGCCGTCCCTGCGTTGAACTCATCGGGCGCCGGGCAAACGGGTCGTTTGCCTTGTCCTTGTCCTTGTCCTTGTACATGTCCCTGTACAAATCAAATTGATAGAACGCGCATGAGATAGTGCGAGCGCGCGCCATGGCGCTGCGGTGCTGCACCCTGGAGCGCTGCATCCTGAGCGACCGACATGTTACTTTTCCGGTCAAAGGTGTCAATGTGAAACAGCGCTGTCGGACTACCCGTCGGCATGGATTGCGCCTCTAAGATCGGAATTCTGAAGAACTGCAGTTCGCAGCTCCGTTTATTCAAGTGAGGTCATGCCAATGTTGATCAAAAAAACCATCGTGGCGTTGGGCGCCGCCAGCTTCGTTCTGTTGGCCGGCGGGCTGGTCGGGGCGCAAACCGCTACCGTAACAACCACAGCAACAACGACCACCAGCGCGGCTGGCGACAAGTTGGCCAGCAGCTACAGCTCCTTTGCCGGTTCCGACAAAAATGCCCGGTCTCTGGTCAACGGGCTTCGTACCAGCTCCAGCATCACCCTGGAGTCCACCACCGGTGCGCCGCCTGCGAGCTTTTCTCCCTCGACCAGCAAGATGGGCTACGGCAATATCAACATTGCGCTTTCATTGGCCCAGACTGCCCTGGCCAAAGAGGGCATCACCAACCCCACCCCCGCGCAACTTGCGGCCGCGCTGAATGGCGGCGTGATCACGACGGCCAACGGACCCATCACCATGGCCGGCATCCTGGGGATGAGAAGCCAGGGCATGGGCTGGGGAAAGATCGCCCAAAGCATGGGCGTCAAGCTGGGCTCCATCGTGAGCGCCTCCAAGACCGACAAGGCCGGCAAGAAATCTGACAACAAGTCAGCCAAAGCTGAAAGCGTCGCGAAAGCCGATCGCGCCGGCAAAACCACGGGCAGCACCGCCAGCAACGCAAAAGGCGGCAACGCGGCGGGCAAAGGCGGTGGTACCGGCGCGGGCAGCGGTGGCGGCAAAGGCGGCGGTAGCGGCGGTGGCGGTAACGCCGGCGGCAATGGCGGCGGTAACGGCGGCGGCGGCGGCGGAGGTAATGGTGGTGGCGGCGGCGGTGGTGGCGGCGGTGGTGGCGGCGGCGGCGGCGGTGGTGGCGGCGGGAACAAGTAAGCCTTCCGCCTCAGGTACCCATCTACAACAGACTCCCATCCAGAAGCTGCCAGGACTGCAAGGTCCTGGCGGCTTTTTTCGGGCCGTCTTCGGACAACCTTTGCTGAAAACGGGGCCTCCGGCGCGCGGCACACGGCAGGAATCTGATAACCCCGAGGGCGTTGCCCAGTCCTGGGCCGAACCGCTGTCCGCTTTCAAATTCCCTATTTCGGCGCGTTTTAGGCGCCCGGACGCAGCCTGCCAGGCGGGCTCCCGGCTTCCCCGCGAAGGCCCAGTCTTTTCGCCAGCCTGACCAGGTTGGCACGGTGCAGGCCCAGCTCGCGCGCAGCCGAAGCCCAGTTGTTGTGATGCCGCGCCAGGCTGGCCGCTATGCGCTGGCGCTGGTGCGACTCCATCGAGGTATGTAAATCCACCGTCGGCGCTGCGCCGTCCGCGGCGGGAATCCCTTCCAGGGCTGTGGCGTTCTTGCTGGCGGGCGCGTCAGGCGCCGGCGCACCCCAGCTGGCCGGGGTGGGCAAGTCAAAATGCGAAGCCGTCAGGCTCAGGATGCGTGGCCGCCCCGACATACCCGCCAGCGCTTTCAGCGCGCTACGCCCCACCAGGTGTTCGAGTTCCCGCACATTGCCCGGCCAGTCGTGTGCCAGCAGGGCGGCCTGGGCATCGGCGTCCATCCGCAAACTGCCCAGCCCCAGACGCGAACGGTTTTGCTCGAGGAAGCAGCCCGCCAGCAGCAGCACGTCATGCCCGCGCTCGCGCAGCGGTGGCACGACCAGCGGATAGACACTGAGCCGGTGGTAGAAGTCGGCACGGTAACGTCCGGCACGCACCTCGTGCGCCAGGTCGCGGTTGGTGGCGGCAATCACCCGCACATCGACCTGGTGCTCGCGGTCAGAGCCCAGGCGCTGCAATTGCCCGTTCTGCAGCACACGCAGCAGCTTGGCCTGCACAGCTAAGGACAACTCGCCGACTTCATCGAGAAACAGCGTGCCGCCATTGGCCAGCTCGAACTTGCCGCGCCGGTCTGTCACCGCGCCTGAAAATGCGCCGCGTACGTGGCCGAACAGTTCGCTCTCCACCAGCGTCTCGGGCAGCGCCGCGCAGTTAAGGCTGATCAGCGGACGCGCCGCGCGGGGCGATGCGGCATGCAGTGCCTGCGCCACCAGTTCCTTGCCGACGCCGGTTTCGCCGGTTATCAGCACGGTGAGTTCGCTGTTGCCGACCACGGCGATTTCCTCCAGCAGCCGCTGGTGCGCGGCACTCTGGCCGATCAATGCGGGTGGCGTGCTTTCCGCGGCCAGCTCCCGGTAGGTGTCGGCACGCTGGCGCTCATCTTCCGCACGCAGGGCCAGGCGCTCCATGCGCTGCACCACGCTGACGGTGGCGGCCGCCAGGCTGGCAAAGGCCTGCAGGTCGCCCAGGTCCACCGCTGAAAACTGCTGGCTGTTCAGCGCGTCGATGGTCAGCACGCCCCAGGTTTTTTCACCGACCTGCACCGGGCAACCCATGCAGTCGTGCACCTCCAGGTGCCCATGCAGCCCCTCCACCAAACCGTCATAGGGGTCGGGCAGCTCGCAGTCCACCGGAAAGCGCGTCGGGCCGTCAGCCTCCAGCAAGCGCTTGAAACGCGGGTGCTCTTCGACTTTGAAGCGCCGCCCCATCGTGTCGCTGCTCAGCCCGTTCACGGCCAGAGGCACCAGGGCAGCGCCATCGAGCCGCAGCAGCGCGGTGGCGTCGCACGGCAGCAAGGCACGCACGGCTTCAAGCAGGCGACGGTAACGCTCGCCGTCGGGCATCTCGCGGGACAGGTCGTCCACCAGCGGGACCAGGGCTTTCAGCATCGGCTGAGCAATCATATTGACTCTTTCAAGTATCTGATTGACTACTTTAGCATGGCATCTTTTTGACTCCAGCTTGTCCCAAGTTGTTGATTCATATAGCTGGATGAGCTGGCACAAGTATTGAGTACAGGGTATTGGCAATAAATAGCCGGCAGGGGTCCGCTTCGCATCGTGCGGGGCGCCCTGCCCCTACTGGAGAGCCCATGCTGACCGCGCAACAACGTGCCATCGTCAAATCCACCGTACCGCTGCTGGAAAGCGGCGGCGAGGCACTGACCACCCATTTCTACCAAATCCTGCTGGCCGAACACCCCGAGGTGCGGCCGTTCTTCAACCAGGCGCACCAGGCCAGTGGCGACCAGCCCCGGGCGCTGGCCAACGGTGTGCTGATGTACGCCCGCCACATCGACAAGCTGGAGCAACTGGGCGGGCTGGTGGCGCAAATCATCAACAAGCATGTGTCGCTGCAGATCGAGCCGGCGCACTACCCCATCGTCGGCGCCTGCCTGTTGCGCGCAATTCGCGAGGTGCTGGGTGCGGAGATCGCCACCGACGAGGTGCTGGCCGCCTGGGGCGCCGCTTATGGGCAACTCGCCGACATCCTGATCGGCGCCGAAGAGAAAATTTATGCGGAAACAGCCGGGGCGCCGGGTGGCTGGCGCGGTGCGCGCCGTTTTATCGTGGCGCGCAAGGTCCCCGAGAGCGCAGAAATCACCTCGTTCTACCTGCGGCCCGAAGACGGCGCAGCGGTGGCAGACTTTCAACCGGGTCAGTACCTCGGCCTGAAGCTGGTGATCAACGGCGAGGAAATTCGCCGCAACTATTCGCTCTCGGCAGCCCCCAATGGCCGCGACTACCGCATCAGCGTGAAGCGTGAGCCGGGCGGCGTGGCGTCGTGCTACCTGCATGACGAGCTGCAGGAAGGCGGCGGGCTGGACGTGTTTCCGCCCGCCGGCGAGTTTGTGCTGGCGGACGGCGACAAGCCGGTGGTGCTGATCAGCGGCGGCGTCGGCATTACACCGACGCTGGCCATGCTGGACGCCGCACTGCAGAGCCAGCGGCCGGTGCACTTCATCCACTTTGCGCGCAACAAATCGGTCCATGCGTTCCGCGACGCGCTGGCCACGCGGCAGGCGCGGCACGCGCAACTGCAGCACTTTTACGTCTATGACGAGCATGCCGGCGAGGCAGACAGGCCTCACGCCACCGGCCTCGTCGACAGCGGGCAACTGGCCCAATGGCTGCCGGCTTCGCGCGATGTGGACGCCTATTTCCTGGGCCCCAAGCCCTTCATGCGACGGGTCAGGCAACAGCTGCGCGAGTTGGGCGTGCCTGAATCGCAGACCCGTTACGAGTTTTTTGGCCCGGCCAGCGCGCTGGACTGAGGCCGCGCCATCGCGAAGCCATGCCGGCGGAGCATGCCGCCGGCATGTTGACGTGCGTGTAAATATTCACAAAAAACACGATTACACAGCGCTGCAACAAGGCAATAACGCAAAAAATTGGTGCACTGCGGAACAAAGTCACTTGACGCGCATGTTGGGGAGGCAGACCATCACTAACACCTTGTAACGCCCTACAAGCCGTTTTGCAGAGGGGCGAGCCGACTTGATGTGACAAATATCAAATCGGCCATCAACCAGATGGGAGCATGCACCATGAATTTCCACGATCTGTTTGGCCTGAAAAGCCGTCCCAAACCGCTGCCGGTCAAACCCAAGGCCAAGACCAGGGCCATCGCCGCCGAAGGCCCGCCCACCATCGAAGATGGGTCGGCCAATTCCTTGCGGCGCCAGCTGGTCCAGGTTCTGCTGCGCGATGTCATGCGCCGCCATGGCATTCCACCGGGCTGGCTGGACTGCCAGATGCTGGTCGTCTCCAGCCGCAGCCGTGGGGAGGGCATGTATGTGCGCCTCGTCATGAAGCACTGGGACTCCCGCCTGCTGAACTATGCGGTCGCTTTCCAGAAAGCGCTGATGGTCGACATCATGCGTTTTGAGCCGCATGCCGCCGAGTGGCTGTATGGCATCTCATGGCAGCTGGAAGTCGGCGACACCTGCCCTTACAAGGAACTGCCGGACCGCTCGGTGTGGCAAGAGCCGGCCCGAAAATCGTTCCACGAGCCGTCCCACGCGCCTACCCACGCGCCGACCCCAAAGCCGGCCCAAAAACCATCCCATGAGCCCGACCCCCAGAGCGAACTGAAAACCGATCTGGAGCGCATTTTTGCGATACGCGACTCAGACATGCTGATGCGCGGAGAACAGGCCAGCCACCCGGCGAGCTCCTACGCAAAAACGGTACCCCAGAAGCTGCCCAACCACTGATGGGGACCCGGGGCCTGCGCCCCGCCCCATGGCTGCTTGCAGCTTGCTGCTTCGTTCGTGCTTCCTGCTTCCTGCTTCCTGCTTCCTGCTTCCTGCTTCCTGCTTCCTGCTTCCTGCGTCCTGCTTCTGGCTTCTTGCTTAATACGCGCCGATGTAGTCTTTCTTGCCGACTTCCACACCGCTGTGGCGCAGGATGGCATAGGCCGTGGTGGTGTGGAAAAAGAAATGCGGCAAGCCGTAATTGAGCAGGTAAGACTGTCCGGTAAACCGCTTTTCCTTGGGGGTGCCGGCCTGCGTGACGATCTCGCGCGTGGCGGCCTCGTCAAACTTCCCCGCATCCAGCCCTTCCAGAAACGCCAGCACCGTGGCAACACGCGCCTGCAGGTCTGCAAAGGTCTGCTCGCTGTCTTCGAGCTTGGGCACCTCCACGCCGGCCAGCCGCGCTGACACGCTTTTGGCGAAGTCAGTGGCCACCTGCACCTGGCGCAGCAGCGGGAACATGTCGGGGAACAGGCGCGCCTGCAGCAAGGCGGCGGGCTCGATCTTTCTGGCGGCCGCGTGCGCTTCTGCCTTGCTCAATACCTCCCTGAGTCCGCCCAGCATCTGCTTGAAGACGGGAATGGAGGTGGTGTACATGGGACTGGTCATGAATTCTTTCGTGAAGGGATGGAAACGGAAACCCGGGAGGGAACCCTGGATTCTCGCCTGTTATCGCCAGGTTCGGGGGCGAGCGCCTGGCACCGCACGCAGACCGCCCGCCGCAGGCCACGGGCTTCCGCGGAAAAAGATAAGATGTCTCACGATTTTGACGACCCACCATCCTTTTCGCCAGTCCCGCCCGCGGACTTTTCACAAAGGCTCTCCCATGAACGCCCCCCTTTCCAGCAGTGCCATGCGATCTGTCCTGGCCGCCGACCTGGCCGCCCTGCCCCTGATCGAAAAATGGGTCTCGTTTGCCTCGGTGTCGCGCGACAGCAACCTGCCCATCATCGAATGGACACGCGAGCAGCTGGAAGCGCTCGGTGTGCAATGCCGGCTGACGTACGACGACAGCGGCAACAAGGCCAATCTGTGGGCCACGCTCCCGGCGGAAAACGGTGAAACGAAAGCGGGCGGACTGGTGCTGTCGGGCCACACCGATGTGGTGCCTGTCGATGGCCAGCCATGGGATACCGATCCATTTGCCGCAAAGATCGTGGGTGACCGGCTCTATGGCCGCGGCGTCACGGACATGAAGAGCTACGGCGCCACGGCGCTGATGATGGTGCCCGAATTGCTCAGGCGCAAGCTCAAGCGCCCCGTGCACCTGGCCTTCAGTTATGACGAGGAAGTCGGCTGCATCGGCGTGCGCCGCCTGATCGCCGACATGGTGGCCCAGGGCTACACGCCCGCCGGCTGCATCGTGGGCGAGCCCACCGGCATGCAGGTGGTGATTGCGCACAAGGGCAAGCATGCCTACAAGACGTCAGTGCGCGGCTTCGAGGCGCACTCCTCGCTCACGCCGCTGGGCGTCAACGCCGTCGAGATCGCCTGCGAATTCGTCGCCCACCTCAAGTCCATGCACCGCAGGCTGGTTGCCGAGGGGCCGTTCGATGCGATTTACGACGTGCCGCACACCACCATCCACACCGGTGTGATTGCCGGCGGCACCGCGCTCAACATCATTCCGCGCGACTGCGATGTGACCTGGGAAATTCGTCACCACCACATGAACTCGCCGGAGGCGCTGTTCCATGAGGCCAAGGCATTTGCCGACAGCCTGCTGCCGGCCATGCAGGCCGTGGCCCCCGGGACCGGCATCACCCACAAGCTCAACTCGGTGCTGCCCGGTTTCGCCACCGATGCGGACAGCGCGATTGCGCAGCTGTGCTTCAGATGCGCAGGCGTGGACAGCAGCACTGGTGCCGGCAAGGTGTCGTTTGGCACGGAAGCTGCATTGTTCCACCAGGCTGGTGTGCCGACCATCGTGTGCGGCCCCGGCCATATCGCGCAGGCGCATCAACCCAATGAATGGGTCACGCTGGAGCAACTGGCCTGGTGCGAGCGCTTCATGCGCCGCCTGGCTGACGAAATCTGCGTGAACTGACTCCAGTAACCAACAGAAAGAACAAGCAATGGACCGCAGAGATTTCATGGCCGCAGGCCTGGCACTTGGCGCAGGCACCGTGCTGGCACAGGCGAATCCCAAACTGGCACGCATCGTGGTGCCCTTCGCCCCGGGCGGCGTGCAGGACATCCTGGCCCGATCGATGTCTACCGAACTGGGCGTCGCGCTGGGCCAGACGGTGATCGTGGAAAACCGGCCTGGCGCCGGCGGTACGGTGGGCACCGGCTATGTGGCCAAATCCCCGGCTGACAGCGGCGCCATGGTGCTGGCGGCGGCCAGCCACAACATCGCCGGCTCGCTCTACACCAAACTCAGCTACGACCCGCAGAAAGACTTTGCACCCATGGCGCACATCGGCACCGCCGACTATGTGCTGATGATCCACCCCGATGTGCCGGCCAAAACCGCGGGCGAATTCATCCGTCATGCCAAGGCCAACCCCGGCAAGATGAACTACGCCACCGCCGGCGTCGGCAGCGCGACGCACCTCTCGATGGCCTACTTCAACGGCCTGGCCGGCATCGATGTGGTGCATGTGCCGCTCAAGGCCACGGGCGAGGCCATCAACGAGGTGATTTCCGGCCGTGCGCAGGCCGTGATTGCCGCCAGCATAGGCGCGCTGGCGTTTGCCAAGGACAGCCGCATCCGTCTGGTGGGCGTGACGTCGCCGAAGCGGTCCAAGTATCTGCCCGACGTTCCGACCATTGCCGAAAGCGGACTGCCGGGCTACCAGTTCAACTCCTGGTTTGGCCTGCTGGGCCCTGCCGGCACGCCGGCGGCCGACATCACCCGCGTCAATGCGGCCATGGCCAGGCTGCTGAAAGATCCGATCATCCTGGAGCGTCTGGACAAGCAGGGCATTGAGCCGCAGGCCATGAGCAACGCGGACTTTGCCAAGCTGCTGGCGGTGGATTACGAACGCATGGCCAATGTCGTCAAGGCATCAGGCGCCAGGATCGAATAGGCGGACGAACGCGTCCCAACCGAATTGTCCCGACAGTGTCGCCTTACTTCAGGCTGGCCATGCCCGCCGTGGTGCCCAGGTAACGTTCAAGCACCGTCATCTCCTCCGGCGTCGGTGCGCCCTTTCCGGTGATCACCGCGTACACATGGCCCCTGAAACCTTCACGCGGGTAATAGCCAACGTAGCCCCAGCCGATCAGCATCTGGGAATAAACGCTGGGGGCGAATGTGGCGTTGTTGCTCGCGACCTCCTGCGCGTTGACGCGCAGCTTTTGCGCACCGGGCGCCGAGGTGAATGCCAGCACCGCAGGCGTATCGGCCGGCAGGCGGTCCGCGCCGATCAGCTGCACCGTCTGGCCCTTGGCATCCAGCCAGCTGGCCCGCGGCTGGCCGTTGGTGAACCCGAGCTCCGAGGCCTGGCGCGCCTCTGCCTTTGAGGCCTGGAACACCACGCCGGTGTTGCTTTTCCCCGGGATGCTCACGCAAGCCAGGGCGAAGTGGGCGTCCTCGATGTTGTAAGGAACCCGGTTCTTCGGGCGAGGCTGCACGCCCGCTGCCGGGGCCGATTTCTTGCACCAGAAGCCGAAGGTATCGGGCGCCGTGTGGTCCGAGCTCCTCCGGCCGTTCGTCACGCGCAGGACGGGCAATGACATCGCACCCATGGTGCTGCTGTCCTTGTTGGTCCAGTTGATCATTTCCATCGCATTGCCCGGGCTGGAGCCATAGCCGGAGTCCGAAATGGCGCGAACCACCTGGCCCGCCGCAGCGGGTGCACCCAGCAGGTAATCGGTGTGCCCGTCGGCAAGCTCCCACTTGCAGGCACCGTATTTGGCAATGATGGCCAGTGCGGCATCGGCCAGGCTGGTGGCAGCGTAGGCCGCCGGGTCGGCCAGGGAGAACACCTTGCGCGGCGGCGGCAGCGGGCCCGTCCACTGGCCGGCGCCCGTGTAGCTGAGCGTGGCGACCTCGCTCTCCGCCGGCGTGTAGGTGAAGCTGTCCTGGCCATTCGGCCCGGCCGGCAGTGTCAGCCGCGACTTGCTCAGCGTGCCCTTCCCTTTCAAAGCCACCGCCAGTGAGACGGGCCGGCCGAGGTTGCCACGAGCATAGACGGTGATCGTGAGGGGCGCGCCGGCCAGCGCATAGCCCGGGCCATCGTCGAAGAGCAGGGCCTGTTCCATGCCGGCAGAGGCCTTGAGGACGCCGGACACCAGCGGCTCCAGCGTCTGGTTCTGGTGCCAGCCCGGCACATGGTTGATGGCGTAGTTGTGGATGGGCCAATGATTGCCCCCCATCCAGCTGTAGATCTCGCAACCTGATTCATAGGCATGGGTGATGGCCCGCAGGAACATCGGCTCCCAGCGCGGGTCGTCTATCGGCATCCCGATCTCGGTCAGCGCCAGCCGGACACCCGCGGCCCTGGCCCAGCCGGTGGCCTTTTTGAGCCGCTCCAGGCCGGTGCCGGGGTGGATGGCGCCGGCGCCGAATCCTGCACTGAAGTTCTTCGCCACCTCGGCGTCATAGTCAAACGAGGCGCCATTGCTGAACGCATCCAGGTACATGTGAACTTCATAAATCAGGTTGTTGCCACGCAATGGAAAGCCGGGATTTTTGGTTCCGATGACCATGGCCGAGCTGTACTGGTTTCCCGCCACATAAATGGGATTGGCCGTGTCGATGGCGCGAATGGCTTCGATCGCCGCCTGCGCATAGGCGGGCCAGATGGTGAGGTCTTCCGCCCCCTTCACGGCTTCTTCATTCGACGCAATCACCCCGCCGGGCTTGGGCATGTCGTGGGGCTCGTTCATCAGGCCATAGCCGCCAAACCCCGGGTGATTCCGCCATTTCGTCGCGGCGCGCGCCCAGAAATCCACGAAGTGGGCCTGTGTGAGCGTGGCGCCAGGCGCCAGCGAAAAAATCCGCACCTGCACCTGGGCCGCCTCGGTGGTGTAGGGCCGCAGCAAGGGATTCGGCGGCGTGGTCAGGCCGATGACGGACCCGTCGGGCTGAAACCGGAAGTCCTGGTAACGGCCATAGTTGTGGTTGTCAATGATGCATTTCATGCCGACCGCCGCGTGGGCATCCAGCACGCCCGTGATGTAGGCCTCATACGTGGGGTGAAAGGCGCCCGGGTTGCCAATCGCCGCCTTCGCCGCTGCGTTGGCCGGGGTGTCGTGCAGCATCGGCTGCAACAGCTCCCACTGGATGGGCAAGCGGTTTCTCGTGTAGCCACAGGCCGCCAGGTAGGCCACATCGACCTTGCGCGGGACGGTGAAATGCAGATTGGGCGCACTGCTCATGCCATAGCGCAGCCCTGGCTTGGCCCATTCCATGCCCGAAAGATTGGTGCCCATCGCCACCCGGGCGGTGTTTCTGCCGTCGGGCTGCGCCGCCCCCTTGTCCGGCAGAGGGCCCGCCGGTGCTGCCCGCGCCGCCGGGATCAGGGAGCCAAAGGTGGCCAGCGTGGCCACCGCGGCGGCGGCTTGCGAAAATTCACGTCTTTGCATGGAGCTTGTTTTTCTTCCTGGGCTGGCCGAAAAGCCGGGCCCATCGGGATATTGGTTTGGACCTTGGTTTGAACCTTGGTCTGTACTGGTCTGAACCTTAGTTTGATGCCAAGCCCCGGTCTGGCAAATGAAACACCCGCAACAATTCCCGGCAGCGCTGGCGCCATGTATACATGGTGCCGGCAAATTGCCCGCATGACTGGTAGCGCTATCGTCGATAGAATCGGCCCATGAACCATGAGGACACGCCAACGGACACCCAGACGCGACGAACCCGCCGGGGCAGCGGCGCCGTCACCCTGCATGACGTGGCCAAGCTTGCCGGCGTGGCGCCCATCACCGCATCGCGCGCCCTGAACACCCCCGCCCAGGTTTCGGCCGAGGTGCTGAAGAAGGTCACCGACGCGGTGGAGCGTACCGGCTACGTGCCCAACCGGCTCGCCGGCGGCCTGGCTTCATCGCGCAGCCGCCTGGTCGCGGCGGTTGTGCCCACCCTCAACGGCCCGGTGTTCCTGGAAACCGTGCAGGCCCTGACGGATGCCCTGGCCGAACAGGGCTACCAGTTGATGCTCGGCCAGAGCGGCTATGTGGATTCGCGCGAGGATGCCCTGCTGGACGCCATCATTGGCCGCCGGCCGGATGGCATTGTGCTGACTGGCATCATGCATTCCCCCGAGGGGCGCAAACGCCTGCTGGCCGCCGGCATACCCGTGGTCGAGACCTGGGACCTCACGCCCACCCCGCTGGACATGCTGGTCGGCTTTTCCCACGTCGATGTCGGGCGCGCGGTGGTTGATTTTCTCTATGCCAAGGGACGGCGCCGCCTGGCGATCGTGGCGGGCGACGACGAGCGTTCGACGCGCCGCCACCAGGCCTTCCAGGCGGCGGCACGGGCGGCGGGCCTGCCCGAGGTCCGGATGGTGACCGTGCCCGCCCCCACCACCGTGAAAAGCGGCCGCAATGCGCTGATCGAGCTGATGCAGAACGCAGGCGGCATTGATGCCGTCTTTTGCAGTTCCGACTTGCTGGCGCTGGGCGTTCTGACACAGGCCCAAGCCAGCGGCATCGCGGTGCCGGGGCAACTGGCCGTCGTGGGCTTTGGCGACCTGGAATTTGCCGCCGACCTGAACCCCGCCCTGACAACGGTGCGCATTGATGGCACGGCCATCGGCCGCCAAGCCGCCCGCTTCATTGTGGAACGGGCGGAAGGCCGGCCGGTGGAGCAGCGGGTCATCGACATCGGCTTCACGATTGTCGAGCGCGACAGCGCCTGATGGACGCCGGGCAGCGGCCGGATAGCGGCCGGTATTTGCCCCCGCCCATGACCGGACGACCGGACAGGCCCACAAAGGTCTGGAGATGCCTGAAGAGGTCAGGAAATGTCTGGAGATGCGCGGATCTGCCCGACAGGCCGGATATGGGCCTGATGGATACCTGATACGTAATACCCCTCATCAATTTTTGCTTGATTTTTTAAAACGGTAGCGCTACCATTCAGATCTCAGATGGTAGCGCTACCTTGCAATGATCAAGGCGCCGAGTCTGTCTAACCATCCACTTCTTCATGGACCTCTTTCGCATGACCACCCCGCAAGAACTCAAGAAAATCATCTCCTACGGCCTGCTCTCGTTCCCCCTGACCGACTTCGACAGCCAGTTGCGCTTTGCCGCAAAGCCTTTCGCCGAGCGGCTGGAGTGGCTCATGCCCTACGGCGCCACGGCGCTGTTTGCAGCCGGCGGCACCGGCGAGTTTTTCTCGCTGGAGCCGCAAGAGTACAGCGACGTCGTGCGCACCGCGATCCAGACCTGCCAGGGCCGCATGCCCATCATTGCCGGCGCGGGCGGCGGCACCACGCTGGCGATTCGCTACGCGCAGGAAGCCGAGCGGCTGGGCGCCCAGGGCATTTTGCTGCTGCCGCACTACCTGACTGAGGCGACACAAGAGGGCTTGGTGGCCCACGTCGAGGCGGTGTGCAAGAGCGTCAAGTTCGGCGTGATCGTCTACAACCGCGCCGGCTGCCGCCTGACGCCGGAGTCCCTGCTGATACTGGCCGACCGCTGCCCCAACCTGATCGGCTTCAAGGACGGCATCGGCGACATCGAGTCCTTCGTCACCATTCGCCGCAAGCTGGGCGACCGCTTCGCCTACCTCGGCGGGCTCCCCACGGCGGAGGTCTTTGCCGGTGCCTACCAGGCCATGGGCTGCCCGGTTTATTCGTCTGCCGTGTTCAACTTCATTCCCCGCACGGCGATAGAGTTTTACAACGCGCACCATGCCGGCGACACCGCCACCACCAACCGCCTGCTGGACGAGTTCTTCCTGCCCTACATTGCGCTGCGCAACCAGGGCCAGGGCTACGGCGTGAGCATCGTCAAGGCCGGCGCCACGCTGGTGGGCCACACCGCCGGACCGGTGCGCCCGCCGCTGTCGGACCTCAAGCCCGCCGAGATGGAACAGCTCGGCCAGTTGATCGCCAAACTCGGCGCCCAGTGAGCGCCGCCATCCCACGAGACATCTTCATGAAAAAACTTTTATCTACCCTCGTGATGGGTCTGGCCGCAGCGGCCATCGCCGCAGGCGCACAGGCCCAAACCTGGCCCACCAAGAGCGTGTCGCTGGTGGTGCCCTTCCCGGCCGGCGGCTCGACCGACACCGTCGCCCGTGCCATCGGCCCCAAGCTCACCCAGAGCCTGGGCCAGCCTTTTGTCGTCGACAACAAGGCCGGCGCGACCGGCACCATTGGCGCCACACTGGTCAAGCGCGCGGCGCCCGACGGCTACACCTTCCTCGTGACGTCACTCGGCCCGCTGGTCATTGCACCGCATTTGATCAAGGGCATGCAATACGACGCGCTGAAAGACTTTGACCTCATCACCGTCGCCGTCCAGGCGCCCAACGTGCTGGTGGTGCCGGCCAACTCGCCCTACAAGACCGTCGGCGCGCTGGTGGCCTACAACAAGATGAATCCCGGCAAGATGTCCTTCGCCTCCTCCGGCAACGGGTCGAGCGACCATCTCACGGCCGAGCTGTTCTGGCAGCTGACCGGCACCAGCGGCGCACACATTCCCTACAAGGGCGGGGCACCGGCCATCACCGACCTGCTTGGCGGGCAGGTCGACGTCTCGTTCCAGAACATCAATGCCGTGGTGCAGCACATCAAGTCCGGCAAGCTGAAAGCCCTGGCCATCACCTCGCAAAAGCGCTCCGCGATCCTGCCCGACGTCCCCACGTTCGGCGAGGCCGGCGTGAAAGGCCTGGAGGTGTACTCCTGGCAAGCCGTCGTGGCGCCCAAGGGCCTGCCCGCCGACGTGCGCAACAAGGCCCATGCCGCCGTCATTGCCGCGCTCAATGACCCGCAGGTCAAGCAGCAATTCGTGTCCGTCGGCTTTGAAATCGTCGGCAACACGCCGGCCCAGTTCGCCGCCTTCCAGCAGCAGGAGTTTGCGCGCTGGAAGAAAGTCATAGACACTGGAAAAATTACCGCCGATTGAGGCTGATTCAACGATTCAAGATTCAAAGCGATTGAGACCCCTTCCATGTCCAACATGCCCAACACCTCCACACCCCTGATCACCGAGCTGCGCGTGATCCCGGTCGCCGGCCGCGACAGCATGCTGCTCAACCTGAGCGGCGCGCACGGCCCCTTCTTCACACGCAACCTGCTGATCCTCACCGACAATTCCGGGCGCACCGGCGTGGGCGAGGTGCCTGGCGGCGAGAAGATACGCCAGACCCTCGAAGACGCGCGCCCGCTGGTGGTGGGCCAGCCGATAGGCGCCCACCAGCGCGTGTTGCAGCAGATGCAGCAACAGTTCGCCGACCGCGACAGCGGCGGGCGCGGGCTGCAAACCTTCGACCTGCGCACCACCATCCACGCGGTGACGGCCGTTGAGTCGGCACTGCTGGATTTACTGGGCCAGCACCTGGATGTGCCGGTCGCCGCATTGCTGGGCGAAGGCCAGCAGCGCGAGGCGGTCGAGATGCTGGGCTACCTGTTCTTTGTGGGCGACCGCAGCAAGACGGACCTGCCCTACAACAGCGAACCAAATGCCGACAACGCCTGGTCACGGATACGCCACGAAGAAGCACTGACCCCCGAGACCATCGTGCGGCAGGCCGAAGCGGCGCAGGAGCGCTACGGTTTCAACGACTTCAAGCTCAAGGGCGGCGTGCTGCGCGGCGAGGAAGAAATCGAGGCCGTGACGGCGCTGCACGAGCGCTTTCCGAACGCGCGGGTGACGCTGGACCCGAACGGCGGCTGGCTGCTCAAGGACGCCATCCGCCTGATGCGCGACATGAAAAATGTGGTGGCCTACGCCGAAGACCCCTGCGGCGCTGAAGAGGGTTTCTCGGGCCGCGAGGTCATGGCGGAGTTCCGCCGCGCCACCGGCCTGCCCACCGCCACCAACATGATCGCCACCGACTGGCGGCAACTGCAACACGCCCTGTCGCTGCAATCGGTGGACATTCCGCTGGCCGACCCGCATTTCTGGACCATGGCCGGCTCGGTACGCGTGGCACAGACCTGCCGCGACTGGGGCCTGACCTGGGGCTCACACTCCAACAACCACTTCGACGTGTCGCTCGCCATGTTCACCCATGTCGGCGCAGCCGCGCCAGGCCGCGTGACGGCCATCGACACGCACTGGATCTGGCAGGACGGCCAGCGCCTCACCAAGGAGCCGCTGCAGATCGTGGGCGGCCTGGTACAGGTGCCGAAGAAGCCCGGCCTCGGTGTCGAGCTCGACATGGCCGAGGTGGAGAAAGCCCACCAGCTCTACAAGCAGCACGGCCTGGGTGCACGCGATGACGCTGTCGCCATGCAAAGCCTGATTCCGGGCTGGAAATTCAACCCCAAGCGCCCTGCGTTCGACCGCTGAAAATTGGTGGCTCAAAATTGGCCACCGAAACATACCGAAAGACGACAACCGATGTTTAAAAACCTCATCAACGGCGACTGGGTCGAAGCCCCGGGCGTCACGCGCAACATCAACCCGTCGGACACGCGAGACCTGATCGGCGAATACGCCAAGGCCGACGCCGCCCAGACGAAGGACGCCATTGCCGCCGCACAGGCGGCTTTCCCGGCCTGGTCGCTCAGCACGCCGCAGCAGCGCTTCGACATCCTCGACGCGGTGGGCAGCGAGATCCTGGCGCGCCGCGCCGAACTCGGCGATCTGCTGGCCCGTGAGGAAGGCAAGACCCTGCCGGAGGCCATTGGCGAAGTCGCCCGCGCCGGCAACATCTTCAAGTTCTTTGCCGGCGAGGCATTGCGTCCGGGCGGTGAAGTCATGCCTTCCGTGCGCCCCGGTGTCGGTGTCGAGATCACGCGCGAACCGGTGGGCGTGGTCGGCATCATCACGCCGTGGAATTTTCCCATCGCCATTCCGGCCTGGAAGATTGCGCCAGCCCTGGCCTACGGCAACTGCGTCGTCTTCAAACCCGCCGAACTGGTGCCCGGCTCGGCCTGGGCGCTGGCCGACATCCTCTCGCGCAGCGGCCTGCCCAAGGGCGTGTTCAACCTCGTGATGGGCCCCGGCTCACAAGTCGGTGCCACCCTGCTCGACGACGCCCGCATCGCCGCCATCACCTTCACCGGCTCCGTCGGCACCGGCAAGCGCGTTGCCGCGGCCTGCGTCGGGCGCATGGCCAAGTTCCAGCTCGAGATGGGCGGCAAAAACCCCATGGTCGTGCTCGACGACGCCGACCTCGGCGTGGCCGTCAACTGCGCGGTGCAAAGCGGTTTCTTCTCGACAGGCCAGCGCTGCACCGCGTCCTCACGCGTCATCGTGACGGAAGGCATTCACGACCGCTTTGTGGCTGCCGTGGTGGAGAAACTGCGCAGCCTCAAGGTCGACGACGCCCGCAAGACCGGCACCGACCTCGGCCCCGTGGTTGACGCCAGCCAGCTCGCGCAAAACCTGAAGTACGTCGAGATCGCCCGCGGCGAAGGCGCCACGCTGGCCTATGGCGGCGAAGCCCTCGAGCACAACGCCGACGGCCAGCCCGGTTTCTACATGCGGCCCGCACTGTTCACCGACACCACGGCCGGCATGCGCATCAACGGCGAAGAGGTGTTTGGCCCGGTGGTCAGCGTGCTGCGCGCCAAAAACTACGACGAGGCCTTGCACCTGGCCAACGACACGCCCTTCGGCCTGGCCGCCGGCATTGCCACCACTTCGCTCAAGTACGCCACGCACTTCAAGCGCCACTCGCAGGCCGGCATGGTGATGGTCAACCTGCCGACGGCCGGGGTGGACTACCACGTGCCCTTCGGCGGCCGCAAAGGGTCAAGCTACGGCCCGCGCGAGCAGGGCCGCCATGCGGCCGAGTTTTACACCACGGTCAAAACGGCTTATACACAGGCCTGAGCAGGCCTGAGCCCCAGTCCCGATCCCCGGGGCTTGAGCACCTGCCGCCAGGTAGTCGCTCAGGCATCGCCATGGACGCTGTGAAGACAGCCTCCGCTGCAAGGCGAATACCCGCGTAGGCAAGAGGCTTGCGGCCTTGTCCGACACACTGCGCGCCGCAAAACTGGTAGCTTGAAAGGACATCCTTCGGAGGATGAACTTTCTGGAGCATTGACATGTCACGCAGCAACACCAGCCTGACACGCGCGAAGACCGGCGACACACTCCCCAGCCCGCATCCGCACCCTCCCGACCACGAAGCGGGCGATGACACCAGCGCCAGCACGCTGATCGAGTCGCCCGTGCCGCCCGGCGGCGGCAAACTGGTCCAGCATGACTTTCCCGATGGCGGGGGCAGCGGCGGCGCGGAAGCCTATCGCCGCAAGCAAAACTGAGCCGCGCCACGCAGCGTCCCGTGAAGCTGGCCACCTTCAACGTCAACGGCATCAAGACCCGGCTGCCAAATCTGCTGGCCTGGCTGGAGAAAGAGTCTCCCGACCTGGTCTGCCTGCAGGAACTCAAGGCGCTGGACAGCGTTTTTCCCCAGGCTGAACTGCGTGAGGCGGGGTATGGCGCCCTGTGGAAGGGCCAGCGCTCCTGGAACGGCGTGGCGATTCTGGCCAAAGGCGCCAACCCGCTGGCGATCCGGCGAGAACTGCCCGGCGACCCCGCCGACGACCACAGCCGCTACCTGGAAGCCGCGGTGAACGGCATCGTCGTGGCCTGCCTGTACCTGCCCAACGGCAATCCGCAACCCGGCCCCAAGTTTGACTACAAGCTCGCATGGTTCGAACGCCTGAACCAGCACGCGCTGGGGCTTTACCGCTCCGGTCATCCGGTGGCGCTGGCCGGCGACTTCAATGTGGTGCCCACCGACTTTGACATCTACAACCCGAAGTCGTGGCTGAAGGACGCCTTGCTCCAGCCGGAAAGCCGCGCCGCCTATAAACGCCTGCTATCGCAGGGCTGGATCGACAGCCTGCGCCACCTGCATCCCGACGAGCGCATCTACACCTTCTGGGATTATTTTCGCCAGCACTGGCAAAAGAACTCGGGGCTGCGCATCGACCATATCCTGCTCAACGCCGAACTGGCGCCACGCCTCAAAGGCGGCGGGGTAGACCGATGGGTGCGCGGGGAAGAGCACGCCAGCGACCACGCACCGGCCTGGGTTGAGCTCGCTGAACAGGACGCGGCACAGGCGTAACCTTCAGGCACAAAACCTTCGCGATCCTGACCCGATGGTGAACCGATAGTGAACCGATGATGAACCGATGTCATCAAGGCATCAGCCCGACAGCGCAGCCTGCTCCATCCGCAGGGCGGGCTGAAACGCACCCGCAACCCGGAGGTCAACGCGGAGGTCAGCGCCGCGCCGGGCCTGCAGCAGGGCCGCCAGCCACTCGTCAATCAAGGCCGGGTCGGTGATGGTCTTGAGCAACTGGTAGGCGGCTTCGGCTTCCGGAAAACGGCGGCGCAAAAAATTCAGCCACTGCTTGAGCCGGCCGGGCCGGGCGCGCGCATCCAGGCGGCTGCAGACCACGTGCCAGAAATCCGCCAGCAGCGGTACAAGCTCCGCCCACGTGATGCCCGGCTCGTGCCCGCCAGCGGCCGGGTGACCCATAGCCGCCTTGATGGCCAGGCCCAGGCCGGGGTCGGCCACCGCGCCGCGGCCAATCATCAGCATGCTGCAGCCCGAAGCGTCGCGGCAGCGGCGTGCGTCCTCCACCGTCCAGATTTCGCCGTTGGCCACGACCGGGATCTTGACCGCGGCGCGGATGTCGGCGATGCGCTCCCAGTAGGCCGGCGGTTTGTAAGCCTGCGCCTTGGTACGGGCGTGCACCACCAGCTCGCCGGCGCCACCCTCTTCGATCGCCAGCGCACATTCGACGGCGCGCGAGTCGTCGCTGTAGCCCAGCCGCATCTTGGCCGAGACCGGCATGCCGGCCGGCACGGCGCGGCGTACCGCGCCGACGACGGCTGTCAGGGTTTCGGGCTCCTTGAGCAGGGATGCACCGCCGCCGTGGCGGTTGACGACGGCGGCCGGACAGCCAAAGTTGAGGTCAATGCCCGCGGGCCCGAGCGTGGCCAGCCGCGCCGCGTTCTCGGCCATACAGCCCGGGTCGGAACCCAGCAGTTGCGCGCGCACCGGCACGCCGGCCAGCGTGCGGCCACCGTTGTGCAGCTCGGGCACGATGCGGGTGAACACGCGCTCGGGCAGGAGCTGGTCGGTGATGCGGATGAATTCGGACACGCAGCGGTCTATGCCGCCGACCCGCGTCAGGATGTCGCGCAGGACAAAGTCCAGCAGGCCCTCCATCGGGGCCAGCAAAATTGTTGCGTGTGGTGCAGCCTTCATCTCGTCAAACTTCTATCTCAAACTTCTATCTATTTGGCAGCCAATCGCCACAAGGACGTGACTTCTGCCGCGCGCGCTGCATGCAGCGCGTCGGTCGGGTCCGAGGCTTTGGGGTGATGCGGTTGCGCGTCGAGCCGGTCCACCACCTTGAGTCCTGCAGCGTCAATCGCAGCCAGCAGCCACGCGCGCGTGCGCAGGCCCAGGTGTTCGGCAATGTCCGACAGGATCAGCCAGCCCTCGCCCTTCGGTTCCAGGTGCGCTGCCAGACCGCCCAGAAAACCCAGCAGCATGCGGCTGTCTTCGTCATACACCGCGTGCTCGACCGGCGAGCCGGGACGCGCCGGCAACCACGGCGGGTTGCAGACGATGATGTGGGCCCGGCCTTCGGGGAACAGGTTGGCCTCGCGCACTTCGACCTGCGGAAATCCGAGCCGTTTGAGGTTGTCCCGCGCACAGGCCAGCGCGCGCGGGTCCTGGTCTGTGGCCACCACGCGCTGCACGCCGCTGCGCAGGGCCAGCACGGCGGCCAGCACACCGGTGCCGGTGCCGATGTCAAAAGCCAGCAGGTCCTCGGTGCCCTCGCGCACGGGGGCCTGGGCCACCAGGTCAATGTATTCGCCGCGCACCGGCGAGAAAACGCCGTAATGCGGATGGATGCGGTTGTGCGGCCCGTCTTCACCAAGGGCCGGGATGGGCACGCCCTTGCGGCGCCACTCGTGCGCGCTGATGAAGCCCATCAGCTCGCGCAACGATGCGACCGATGCGATATTTGAGGCCGAAGCAAGTTCCGCCGACAGGCCGCCCTTAGGCGGAACAGCCCCTTCCGCCGGTGAAAGGGGCAGCGTACCGCCGGAGGCACGCGAAGCGACAAGCGTGGGGGCAGAAGAAGCCGGACCCCACGCTTCAGAACAAGCCTTCTTTGCATCGGGCGCGCGGCGCAGGGGAATGCTGTAGTCCGCGTCAAACGGGATCAGCACCATGCCCAGCACGCGGGCGCGCTGCGCCTGTGCCTGGCGGTGCAGGTGAAAGGCTTCCGGGAACACCGGCGCAGGCGCTTCAACCTGGACGCTGGGCTCTCCAGCCTTCTGGTCCTTGACGCGCTTCTCGCGCTTGGGTTTGGCCGGCTTGTCGACACGGCGCGCCAGCGCCTGCAGCAGCAGCCGCGCGTTCTGGAAGTCACCCCGCCAGAGCAGGCCGGTACCCTCACAAGCCAGCCGGTAAGCGGTGTCGGCCGCCATGCTGTCATCTGCAATCACCACGCGCTTGGGCGGCGCGGCCCCGCGCTCGGAACGCCAGCGCGCCGAATGGGCCTGGTTTTCCTTGCCCTCGGTCCAGTGAATGAGGGGATGGGCAGTGGCAGAGGTGGCAGGAGCGGCAGGTGAAACAGACATCAGGGGCAGACAGGTAAAGAAGGTGAAAGCAAAAAACAGCCAACTGTTTTAACAGATGGCGCCCTCTTCCGGCCTGCCTGGGGCCATTTCAGGCCGCCGCAGAGCTCAAAACACCGCCGAAACGAAAAAAACGGCCCGCAAAGCCATTTTTTATACGCCTCCAGCAAAACAAGAGCGCCCGGAGAGTTTTCCGGCAGGGGCCGCGGAACTGGCTTCGCCAGGCCGCAGGCGCCGTCCCCTGCAAGGGGAAAGGGCATTACACGCAGTGAGCGCCAATAGGGGTGTGCTCGGAGCTGCGCCCCTCTTCCCCAGCAGGGGCCGGGGTCCGGCTTCGCCGGCCCACAGGCGCCTGTCCCCTGCAAGGGGAGAGGAGGCTACACGCAGTGAGCCTCAACAGGGGTGTGCAACAGTCAAGCCCAGCCACCACCCAGCGCGCGAATCAGCCCCACCGTGGCCAGATATTGCGACGTCTTCACCTGCAACGCCTGCCGCCGGTTGCGCAGTTCGCTGCGCTGGGCGTCCAGCAACTCGAGCTGGCTGACGAAGCCGTTGCGGTAGCGCGAGTCCGACAGCACCGTGGCGCGGGTGGCCGAGGCCACCGAGCGCGACTGCGCTTCGGACTGGTCGGCCAGCAAGCGCAGGGCCACCAGCTGGTCTTCCACGTCCTTGAAGGCCACCAGGATCTGTTCGCGGTAGTTGGCCAATGCGATATCGAGTTCGGCATTGGCGTTCTGCACGCCGGCTTCGCGGCGGCCGCCGTCAAAGATCGGCAGCGACAACAATGCGCCCACGCCCCAGGCGCGGGTGGAGAGTTTGAACAGGTCGCTGATCTCCGGCGCCGCATAGCCGCCCGTGGCGGTCAGCGAGAACGTGGGGAACCAGGCGGCCTTGGCCACACCCACGCGGGCCTGTGCGGCCTGCATGGTGCTTTGTGCCGCCGACACATCGGGGCGGCGAACCAGCACGGTGCTGGGCACGCCGGCCGGGATCACCGGCAGCGCCGTGGTCCATTCGGCGGGCGCCACCTGGAAGCTGGAGGCGACCTCGCCCACCAGTACGGCCAGCGCATGCTCGAGTTCGGCGCGGCGCCGGTCCAGGGCCAGCGCCTCCGATTCCGTGGAAGCGACTTCGGCGCGCACGCGGGCCACGTCGAGTTCGGCCACGTCGCCTTCCTTGAAGCGCACTTCGGTCAGGCGCAGCGTGTTGCGGTAGGCCTGCAGCGTGTCACGCACCAGCGAGCGTTCGGTGTCGAGTGCGCGCAGGTTCAGGTAGGTCTGGGCCACATCGGCCTGCACCAGCAATTTCGTGCTGCGCAGCAGCGCTTCGCGGGACTGGGCGTCCAGCGAGGCCGCGTCGGAATTCAGCGAGAGCTTGCCGATCAGGTCCACTTCGTAAGAGAAGTTGGCGTTGGCGCTCACCACGGTTTGCGGCACATTGCCGGTGGTGGCGTTGCTCTGGCGCGTGGCGCCGGCGCCCAGGCCGACCTGGGGCAGGCGGTCGGCGTCGGTGTTGCGGGCAATCGCCCTCGCCTGGGCCAGGCGCCCTGCCGCAACCTGCACGCTGTTGTTGTTGCGGCCTGCCTGCTCCACCAGTTGGTCCAGCACGGGGTCGGCAAACACCTTCCACCAGGTGCCCTGGGATTGCACCTGGGCGGAGGTGGCCGTTGCGGAGGCGACCTGGCTGGCGTTTTCCTTGAAGGCTTGCGGCGCCTTCGGCAGGCTGGACGCGTCAATCGAGGCGCTGGTGGCGCAGCCGGCCAGCACCAGTGCTGCCACCAGGGGCGCCAGCGACATGCGCAGTGTTGAATGAATGCGGTTCATGACGAACTCCTTTAACTTTCTTGTTTTCTTGTTTCTTGTTATTCGTGATGCTTGAGGGGCGCCGCCGGCTGGGCATGCGCGCCGGCACCACCGCTGCCCGCAAAAGCCTCGAGATGCGGCACTTCGCCGTGCAGCTTGAGCGGACGATTGCCCGTGAGGCGGCGCAGGGTCACGTAAAACACCGGTGTGAGGAACAGGCCGAAAGCCGTCACGCCAATCATTCCCGAGAACACGGCGACCCCCATGGCGTGGCGCATCTCGGCACCGGCGCCGGTCGACAGCACCAGGGGCAGCACGCCCATGATGAAGGCCAGCGAGGTCATCAGAATGGGACGCAGGCGCAGGCGGCTGGCTTCAATGGCAGCCTGCAGCGGCGTGCGCCCGGCAAACTCCAGCTCGCGCGCAAACTCCACGATCAGAATGGCATTCTTCGCCGACAGCCCCACCAGCACAATCAAGCCGATCTGCGTGAAGATGTTGTTGTCGCCGCCGGTCAGCTTCACCCCCAGCATGGCGGCCAGCAAGCCCATGGGCACGATCAGCACGATGGCGATCGGCAGGGTCAGGCTTTCATACTGCGCGGCCAGCACCAGGAACACCAGCAGCAGCGCCAGCGGGAAGACCCACATGGCCGAGTTGCCGGCAATGATTTCCTGGTAGGTCAGGTCCGTCCACTCGTAGCTGATGCCGGGCGGCAGCGTCTCGGCCGCGATGCGCGCGACCGCGTCCTGCGCCTGGCCTGACGAGTAGCCGGGTGCGGCGCCGCCGTTGATGTCGGCCGACAGGAAGCCGTTGTAGCGCATGGCGCGTTCCGGCCCGAAGCTCGGCGTGACTTTCATCAGCGCCGACAGCGGCACCATCTCGCCGGTGGTCGAGCGCACCTTGAGCTGGCCGATGTCTTCGGCACGGGCGCGGTAAGGCGCGTCGGCCTGGACCCGCACGGAATAGGTGCGGCCGAACTTGTTGAAGTCGTTGGCGTACAGGCTGCCCAGGTAGATCTGCATGGTGTCGAACACATCGGTTATCGGCACACCCAATTGGCGCGCCTTGGTGCGGTCGATGTCGGCATAGAGCTGCGGCACGTTGACCTGGAAGCTGGAGAACAGCCCCGCCAGTTCAGGCGTCTGATAAGCCTTGGCCATGAAAGCCTTGGTGGCGGCGTCCAGCGCGGCATAGCCGAGCGAGCCGCGGTCTTCCAGCTGCAGCTTGAAGCCGCCGGTGGTGCCCAGGCCTTGCACAGGCGGCGGCGGGAACATGGCGATGAACGCTTCCTGGATGCCGCCGAATTTGCCGTTGAGCTGGCCGGCGATGGCGCCTGCGCTCAGGTCCGCACTCTTGCGCTCATCGAACGGCTTGAGCGAGAGAAACACGATGCCCGAGTTGGAACTGTTGGTGAAGCCGTTGATCGACAGGCCGGGGAAAGCAATCGCGTGTTCCACGCCGGGTTGTTTCATGGCGATGTCGCTGATCTTGCGGATCACGTCTTCGGTGCGGTCCAGCGTCGCGCCGTCGGGCAGCTGGGCAAAACCGATCAGGTACTGCTTGTCCTGCCCGGGCACAAAACCGCTGGGAACGGCCTTGAATAGGCCTGCCGTGGCCAGCACCAGCACCAGGTACACGCCCAGCATCACGGCCTTGCGCGAGATCGCACCCTTGACACCGCGGCTGTAGTTGTCAGAGCCGCGGCCAAAGGCCTTGTTGAAGGCGGCAAAGAAGCGGCCGAACACCTTGTCCATGCCGCGGGTCAGCGCGTCTTTCGGTGCGTCATGGCTCTTGAGCAGCAAGGCGGCCAGCGCTGGCGACAGCGTCAGCGAATTGATGGCAGAGATCACGGTGGAAATCGCAATCGTCAGCGCGAACTGTTTGTAGAACTGGCCCGACAGGCCGGTGATGAAAGCCAGCGGCACGAACACGGCGATCAGCACCAGGGCAATCGCGATGATGGGCCCGGACACTTCCCGCATGGCGCGGTAGGTGGCGTCACGCGGACTCAGGCCCGCCTCGATGTTGCGCTCCACGTTTTCGACCACCACGATGGCGTCGTCCACCACGATGCCGATGGCCAGCACCAGCCCGAACAGGCTGAGCGCATTGATGGAAAAGCCGAAGAGATGCATCACTGCAAAGGTGCCGATGACCGAGATGGGCACGGCCAGCAGCGGAATGATGGAAGCGCGCCAGGTCTGCAAAAAGATGATCACGACCAGCACCACCAGTGCCACCGCTTCGAGCAGGGTGTGCACCACGGCCGTGATGGAGGAGCGGACGAACTGCGTGGTGTCGTAAACGATCTCGTAGTCCACGCCTTCGGGCATGTTCTTTTTCAGGTCCTTCATCACGGCCTGCACGTCGTCGGAGATCTGGATGGCGTTGGAGCCCGGCGCGGCGAACACCGGCACGGCCACGGCCTGCTTGTTGTCGAGCAGCGAACGCAGCGCATAGTCGGAGGCGCCCAGCTCCAGGCGGGCAATGTCGCGCAGGCGCGTGACTGCGCCGCCTTTTTCGGCCTTTTCGGTTTTGACGATGATGTCGCCGAATTCTTCTTCACTTTGCAGGCGTCCCTGGGCATTGATGGACAGTTGCATATCCACGCCGGGCAATCCGGGCGACGCACCCACCACGCCGGCCGCAGCCTGGATGTTCTGCTCGCGGATGGCGCGCACCACGTCACCGGCGGACAAGCCGCGCTCGGCCACCTTTTGCGGGTCCAGCCAGACGCGCATCGAGTAGTCGCCCGAGCCGAACAGCTGCACCTGGCCCACGCCGTTGATGCGGGCCAACCGGTCCTTGACATTGAGCACCCCGTAGTTGCGCAGATAGGTCATGTCATAGCGGCCGCTGGGCGACAGCAGGTGCACCACCATCGTGAGGTCGGGTGAGCTCTTGATGGTGGTAATGCCGAGGCGGCGCACTTCTTCCGGTAGGCGCGGCTCGGCTTGCGAGACACGGTTTTGCACGAGCTGCTGCGCCTTGTCGGGGTCGGTGCCCAGCTTGAAGGTGACGTTGAGCGTCATCAGGCCGTCGGTGGTCGCCTGGCTGCTCATGTAGAGCATGCCGTCGACGCCGTTGATGGCTTCTTCGAGCGGCGTGGCCACGGTCTCGGCAATCACCTTGGGGTTGGCGCCAGGGTACTGGGCGCGCACGACCACGGTGGGCGGCACCACGTCGGGGTATTCGGCAATCGGCAGCGAGCGCAGCGCAATCAGGCCCGAGATGAGCATGAGCAGCGACAGCACGCCGGCAAAGATCGGCCGGTCAATGAAAAATTTAGAGAGATTCATACGATGTTCTTTTTTCAGTTTTCAGCGCCGCTCAGGACTTGGCAGCTACCTGCACCGGTTTGGCATTGAGCTCTGTCTTGGCCGACATCTCGACCGGTTGCGGCGCCACCAGCGCGCCCGGGCGGATGCGCTGCAGGCCATTGACGACGATGCGTTCGTTGGCCGCCAGGCCGCCCTTGACCACGCGCAGGCCATTGATGGAGGCGCCCAGTGTGACTTCGCGGTACACCGCCTTGTTGTCGGCGCCCACCACCAGCACGAATTTCTTGTTCTGGTCTGTGCCGACGGCGCGTTCGTTGATCAGCAAGGCCGTGCCTTTGGTGGCCTGGCCCATGCGGATGCGGGCAAACTGGCCGGGCATGAGCTGGCCATCCTTGTTGTCAAACACGGCGCGCGCACGCACGGTGCCGCTCTTCGCATCGACCTGGTTGTCGACCAATTGCAACTTGCCCTCAAACGGCGTGTCGGTGCTGGCGGCCGTGCCCATCTGCACCGGGATGCGGTCCAGGTTACGGCTACCTGCGGCGCCGGCGGCGGAACCCTGCACGTCTTTCAGTGCCTTGGCCACGACCTGCTCGTCGGCGTCAAAGCTGGCGTAGATGGGGCTCACGGACACCAGCGTGGTCAGCACGGGGGCGCCGGGGCCCGCTGCCACCAGGTTGCCCACGGTGACTTCGAGCTTGCCGACCCGCCCGGACACCGGCGCGCGCACCTGCGTGTAGCCCAGGCTCAGCTGCGCCGTCTGCAAGGCCGCCTGCGCGGCGCGCAGGTTGGCGTCGGCTTCGCCCTTGCCGTTGGTGCGCTCGTCAAATTCACGTTTGGAGATGGCCTGCTCGCTCCACAGGCGCTGCGAGCGTTCCTGCTCGCCCTTGGCTTGGGTGACCCGGGCCTGGGCGGCCGCGACCTGCGCATCGGCGCGTTCCACATCGGCGGCATAAGGGGCCGGGTCAATCGTCAACAGCAGGTCGCCCTTTTTGACCAGCGCACCTTCGCGAAAATGCACGGCCTGGATGGTGCCCGCCACGCGCGAACGGATGTCCACCCGCTCGACGGCCTCCAGACGGCCGGAGAACTCGTCCCAGGCGGCCACATCGCTCTGCACGACAGTCGCCACCGACACCGGGGTGGCGGGCGGCTCGGCCGCTGCCCCGGGCTGGGCGCGCGGGCTGGACACGCCGAAGACGGCGGCGGAAATGCCGGCCACGGCCAGCACGGCCAGGGCAATGGCCAGAAGTCGGCGCTTGTTGGCCGGTAGTTGAAACGATTGCATGGTGAACTCCCTCAAAAAAAACAATTGAAAAACGGATTCAGGAAACGGAAGACGAATGGGTGTGCCCGGCCTGCAGCGCAGTGGTGCTAGCGAAAAATTCGGTGAACAGCCGCTGCACCGCCGGCGCCCACGCCGCCTCGTGGCTGACAGGCTGGAGGTAGCTGCAAGGCCAGCCGGTCACCCCCGGCAGCACGCTGTGCTGCGCTACCAGCCCTGCGGCGCGCAGGCGCTCCGCATACTCCAGCGTCTCGTCGCGCAGCGGATCATCCTGGGCGGTCACCAGCAGCGTGGGCGGCAAGCCTGCCAGACGCAGGGCCGAACCCGGCGCGGCATAAGGGTGGCTGGCGTCCTCCAGACGGGGCAGGTAGTGGTGCCAGCCATCGGCCCAGACACACCCGACCGGGCCGGCCTCGGCATCGCGCAGGGAAGCCGTTGCCAGGCAAGGGTCCAGCATGGGCGACAGCAGGATTTGCCCGGCCAGCGCCGGCTCCTGCCGGTCGCGCGCCATGAGCGAGACGGCGGCCGCAATGTTGCCGCCAGCTTCCTCGCCTGCGACATACACGGGCGCGCCCTGCCCGGCCAGTTTGTGGCGGGCCTTCCAGGCCCACAGCAACGCGGCATAACCGGTTTCCACCGCCGCCGGAAAAGGATGGGTGGGCGCCAACGGATAGTCCAGCGACAAGACCACGGCGCCGGTATCGGCCAGCAGCCGCGCCACACAGGAGCCGCCGTCCAGCGAACCGCCGGCAAAGGCGCCGCCATGAAAGTGCACCACCAGCGGCGACACGGCGCCGACAGGGCGGCGGCCGTAAAAGCGCACATCCAGCGGCTTTTTCAGCGCAAGCTGGATCTGCTTGTCCACCCAGGCGGGCGGAGCTTTTTCGGTGCCGGAGCGGGCGGGCGGGTGGCTGGTCATCTTCTGGATCCGGCAAGCGGCCCCATGTTTGTTGCGATGCAACAGAAGATATGCTCAGCAGGCTACTTAATAAATAGCCGTTTTGCTTATACTTTATTTCACTAAAGCAACAATCGATGGAAAACCAGCCAAAAGCAGGCCCATCGCAAGCCCGTCATCATCGGGGTAAACCCTTTCCCCTACGTCTGAACAGGACTTCTCATGGACAAGTTTTCAGCCATGCAGGCTTTCGTCAGGGTCGTGGAAGCCGGCACCTTCACCAAGGCCGCCGATTCGATGGCCATGCCCAAGCCGACGATAACCCGCCTGATCCAGACCCTGGAAAAGGAACTGGACACCAAGCTGCTGAACCGTACCACCCGCAAGGTCACGGTGACGGCGGACGGCGCGGCCTACTACGAACGCGCCGGCCGCCTGCTCAGCGAGATGGAAGAACTCGAGGCGAGCATGTCGCGCGCCAAGGCCAGCCCGCGCGGGCGGCTCAAGGTGGATATTCCCGCCTCGCTGGGCATCGCTGTCATCATTCCGGCCTTGCCCGATTTTTATGCGCGCTATCCCGATATCCAGCTCGAACTGGGCGTGAGCGACCGGCCCGTAGACATCATTGCCGAGAACGTCGACTGCGTGGTACGCGGCGGCGAACTGATCGACCAGTCGCTGGTCGCGCGCCGCATCGGAGAGTTCTATCTGATTTCATGTGCCTCGCCCGCGTACCTCAAGCGCCATGGCACACCCCGGCATCCGGCCGAACTCGAGGACAGCCATCGCATGATCCGTTACGCCTCTCCACGCAACGGCAAGCTTTTTTCGTTCGAGTACTACAAGGACGGCGAAACCGTCGAAGTCGGCGGCAACTATCTGCTGTCGGTCAACGATTCGCGCGCCGGCGTGGTCGCCGCGCTGGCCGGACTGGGTGTGCTGCACACCGCGACTTTTCAGGTGCAGGACTACATCAGCACGGGCGCGCTCGAGCCGCTGTTCAATGGCTGGTGCACCGAATCGATCCCGCTGCATGTGGTCTACCCGCCCAACCGCCACCTGAGCAACAAGGTGCGTGTCTTCGTCGACTGGATCGCCGAGCTGTTTGCGAAACACGACCTGATACAGCGCAAGAGCACGCTGCCCGCCTGAGCCCATGCCCCCGGCCGCGGCCGGCTCGGGCCGGGCCCGCAGAAGCCCCGGATCGCAGGGATGACCGGACACCCGGCGCGGGCCTTCCTACACCCGGCGTCAACCCAAACCTACATCGGACACCCGGCATACCGGTTACTTTCAATCCATACTTTGGAGATACCGATGCCGAGACTCAATGATCCGTCCCAACTCTGTCCACCCGACAGCAATAGCCGAAAAGCCCTGGAGAAGCGCGCCAGAGAAGCCACGCAGCCCACCGTTCCCCAGGAAAAAGGACGGTGGCCTTTTCCCGTGAATCAGCCCGCAGGCAACGCGCCTGCCGCTGGCGCCGGCCCTGACGCGGACAAGCCCGAGCCGCCTGTTCAGCCGGGCAAACCCCAGGGGCAGCCGTAAGCACAAGGTCACGGGCGTTCAAACCATCGCTGGTCCATTCCGATGGCTGATGGTTAACGGCTGATGGCCGATGCGGGGTCGAACGACCTACGCATGAAAAAACCGCCCGCAGGCGGTTGAGGATTTCCCGGCTGCTGCGAACAGCAGCCAGCCGGGCAGCCAGCCGTTACCGCGTCAGCCGGCCCACGATGAAACCGATCGCGAGTGCGGCGGCCACGGCTTCAAAAGGCCGCTCCTGAACCCAGGATTTGGAATATTCCAGGGCGTGCGCCGGCGCTTCGGTCACGCGGCGTGTCTGGTCTGAAAACCGCTCGGCGACATAGCTTGCATTGCCAGCCAGTTTGTCGACAGACTGATGGGCTGCACTGGACACGCGGTCCACCGTGCTGCGTGCCGGGTCTGCCAGCTTGTCGATGGTGCTGTGCAGCGCCGCGCCCGCCGACTCCACCCCACGCTGGATGGGGTTGCCCGAGGTGTCACTTGGAGGGTCTGCTGTGGCGTTTTCCATGATGGTTTCCTTCAAAAGAACAAATCAAAAAAAGGGAGGATCGGGGGATCGACAGGCTGAGACCCCATCATAGAAAACGCCTCCACCAACGGGTGTGCGGAGCGGGAGGGCCTGCATGTAGGACAACAGAGACAAGAGAGCAAGAGAGGGGTTTTAGCGACGCCGGCCTCACGCCTGGGGCGAGGCCGCCTGCACCCCGCGCTGTCAGCCTGCACTGACAGCACAACGCTGATTTCACCTGACAAACAGCGCTGATGGGAACATGATCATGGCATCTTCAAGGAGATTGACCATGACCGCAAGACGCGCCCGCAAAGCCGGGGATGCTGGCCGGCCCCAAACAGGGCCGGCGTCGGAAGACGAACCGGAAGACGACGACGGCCTGGAATTGCCGGTGAACCCTGATGAGGGACAACCGCTGATTCCGGACGATGAGCGTGTGATCAATGTGCCGTCATGAGGGGCGGCGAGGGGCAGCGGCCGCGCCGCGATCCCGCCCGGTGATCAGTCCACCGTGCGCTTGAGGCGTATTTCTTCGAGCTTGACGCTGCCGAAGGCTACCGTCTTGAGCGACGGCATTTCACGCTTGAAGCCTGCCGCCTGCTCGTAAAAGCGCAGCGCGCGTTCGTTGCGCAGCAACACCCAGAGGGTGACCTGCGTGCAGCCTTCTTCCTTCAAGCCCTCGCGCGCGCCGTCCCACAGCGCCAGACCGGCGCCCTTGCCCCAATGGGCTGGTGCCACGTACATCGCCCAGATCTCGCCAGTGGTGGACTTGGTGCCTGCATCGCGTGAGCGGTCGAAACCCACAAAACCAACGACCTCGTCGCCATCGGTGGCCACCAGCAATTGAGGCTCGCTGTATTCAATCGCTTCGCGCCAGTAGGCCAGGCGCTTTTCCACCGTGGCCTTTTGCAGAAACTCCTCCGGCATCAGGTCCTGGTAGGCGACTTGCCAGGTGGCGACATGAATTTCGGCAATGGCTTTGGCATCGCGGGCGGTGGCAGGACGAACGGAGTAGCTGGACATGAAAAATAAAATCGCTTGTGAATCGGTCGGGAAAACTTCGGGAGGAGCAGGATTGTCGCCCAAATCATGCCCCTCCCCCACAGGGCCATTGCCTTCTGGGGTAAATTCCGTGTTCGCTTTTGGCCTTTTCTGCACCAGCCGGCCACCCCGCACATCTCCCACTTCCCACTTCCCACTTCCCACTTCCCACTTCCCACTTCCTATCTCCTCCCCGTACCCGATAGCTTCCACCCATGCCTGCCAGCGACCCGATAGCACCTGCTCCCCCTTTGACTGGTCTCACAGCGACGGCCGGCGCTGTGTTCACGGCACGCATTGGCCCGGCAGGCCCCAGCTTTGAGGCGCCCGCTTCGCTCTCCTTGCTGCAGGCCGCCCAGATCGCGGGGCTCGAAATGGCCAGTTCCTGCCGCAACGGCACTTGCCGCAGCTGCATTTGCGAGCTGACCAGCGGCGAAGTGGTGTACCGCATTGACTGGCCGGGACTGAGCGCCGAGGAAAAGCAGGCGGGCTATATCCTGCCCTGCGTGGCGTATCCGCTGTCGGATGTGGTGATCGCGCCGGCGGACTGAGGGCTGCGGCCCGCAGCGGCCCGCAGCGGCCCCAAGGGTAGGCCCGCGGGTGACGAGGGCTGTAAATCAGCATTTGATGGAAAAAAACCCGGCAGGCATGTAGCGTGCTGTCAAACAACTGTGCCAGCATGTCCGGATGGAAATCCTGCCACCGACCGCCGCCACGGAGAGTCCCCGCAGCCTTCACAGCCCCTACAGCCTGACGCCGGCGCGCGACGTGGCCGCGAGCTTTGCGGAGCTGGAGGAGCTCAAGGCGATTTTGCTCGCGGGCAGCGCCCACTTTGAGGTGGCCGTCGTGGCTGAGACGCACACGGCCGGGCCGTCCTTTCCGCTCTACACCGCCAGCATAGGTTCGCGCGACCCGCTGGCGCCGGCCGTCGGTTTTTTCGGCGGCATCCATGGGCTGGAACGCATCGGCACGCAACTCATCCTGCACTACATGCGCGCGCTGCTGTTCAGGCTGGAGTGGGACGAACTGCTGCACCAGCAGCTGCAAAAAGTCCGGCTGGTGTTCATGCCCCTCGTCAATCCTGGCGGCATGTGGGCGCAAAAGCGCGCCAACCCGCGTGGCGTGGACCTGATGCGCAATGCGCCGCAAAGAGCCGAGGGCCAAGTGCCCTTTCTCGCGGGCGGGCAAACCTTGAGCCCACGGTTGCCCTGGTACTGCGGCCGGCCGGGCGCGCCCATGGAAGTGGAAAGTGCAGCGCTGCTGCAGGTCGTGCACGACGAACTGGCCTGCCGCCCCTTCAGCCTCGCGCTGGACTGCCACTCCGGCTACGGCTTTGACGACAGCCTCTGGTTTCCCTATGCCAAAACACGGCGGCTGATGATGCACCTGCCAGAGATGTTTGCCCTCAAGACCATGCTGGAGCAGTCACACCCGCACCACGCCTACAGCTTTGAGCCGCAAAGCAACCAGTACCTGCTGCATGGCGACCTGTGGGATTACGCGTATGACCACGCGCCGCCCGACCATGTGTTTTTGCCCATGACGCTGGAGCTGGGTTCATGGCTCTGGATACGCAAGAATCCGCGCCAGCTGTTTTCACGGCACGGCATCTTCAACCCGATCAAGGCGCACCGCATCAAGCGCGTGCTGCGCCGCCATGCCGACCTGCTGGATTTCCTCACGCGGGCCGCTTTTGCCGCGCCGCGCTGGCTGCCGCCGGCCGATCACCGCGCCCAGCTCCAGCAACTGGCCATCGCCCACTGGCGGCCGAGGCGGGCCTTGTGACCTGGGTGCTGTTGAGGGGCCTGACGCGTGAGGCGCGGCACTGGGGCCCGCTGCCGCGGCAGCTTGCCCGGCTTGCGCCAGCCGCTGACGCCGCGCCGCTTGGCAGCGCGCAGGTCGTGGCGACGGATTTACCCGGCAATGGCGAGTTTTGCCAGGAAGCGTCACCCCTGTCGGTGCGCGGCATGGTGGACTTTGCGCGCCGGCAGTTGCGCGCCCAAGGGCATTCGCCGCCCTACCACCTGCTGGCGATGTCGCTGGGCGGCATGGTGGCCACTGACTGGGCGCTGCGCTATCCCTCGGAGGTGACCCGGCTGGTGCTGATCAACACCAGCATGCGACCCTACAGCCATGCCGCAGAGCGCCTGCGTCCCGCCAGCTGGCTGCCACTAGCCCTGCTGGCCGCGCGCTGGCGCGATGCCGGCTACTCGGAGCGTGCCATCCATCAGCTCACCTGCGAGCGCACCACCCGGCGCGACGAGGAGGTGGCAGCCTGGACAACCATTCGCAACAGTGCGCCGGTGAGCGCGGCCAATGCGTGGCGCCAGCTCTGGGCCGCCGCCCGCTTTGCCACGGCAGCCTCGGCCCCGCCCTGCCCCACGCTGGTGTTGTCGTCGGCTACGGACCGGCTGGTCCACCCGCGCTGTTCGGCCCGGTTGGCCAACGCCTGGCAGGCGGTCCACCACATCCATCCCTGGGCCGGCCACGACCTGCCGCATGACGATGCCGACTGGGTCTGCGGGCGCATTGCGGACTGGCTTGCGGACGGGCCCGGCAGCATCCCTCCCGCTGCTGGCCATTGACAGCCTGCGGTCATGCCGCTGCCGCATACGGACTTTGCCGCCCCGCCAGTGCGCCCAGCATCTGCATGGCCGCTTCAAACCGCGCGTCCCACGGATGGCCATAGTTCAACCTCAGGCAGTGCCGGAATTGACGCCGCGCTGAAAAAATCGGCCCGGGCGCCACGCTGATGCCGTGCGCCAGCGCCGCCTCATGCAGGGCCAGTGCGTCAAAGCCTTCGGCAAATTCCACCCACACAAAATAACCTCCTGCAGGACGCGAAACACGCACCCCCTCGGGAAAATGACGCGCCACGGCGGCCAGCAGGCTGGACAGCTGCGACTCCATGGCATGGCGCAAGCGGCGCAGGTGCTGGTCATAGCCGCCATGCTGCAGGTAGTCGGCAATGGCCAGTTGCGCGGGCAGGCTGGCCGACAGGGTGGTCATGAGCTTGAGCCGTTCCACCTGCTGGCCAAAGCGCCCGGGCGAAACCCAGCCTACCCGGTAACCGGGCGCCAGCGTTTTGCTGAAGGAGCTGCAATGCATCACCAGGCCCTTGCGGTCGAAGGCCTTGGCCGGCAGGGGGCAGCGGTTGCCAAAGTAAAGCTCGCCGTACACGTCGTCTTCAATCAGCGGAATGTCATGGCTGGCCAGCAGCGCGACCAGGGCCTGCTTTTTTTCCTCCGACAGGCTGGCGCCCATGGGGTTCTGGAAGGACGTCATGAACCAGCAGGCCTTGACCGGATGGTGCTTGAGCGCTTCGGCCAGCGCGCCGAGGTCCAGGCCGCCCTGCGGATGCACCGGGATTTCCAGTGCCTTCATCCTGAGCCGCTCCAGCGCCTGCAGGCCCGCATAAAACCCCGGCGACTCGATCGCCACCAGATCGCCCGGCCGGGCCACGGCGGTGAGGCACAGGTTGAGCCCTTCCAGCGCCCCGCTCGTCACGATCACCTCCTCGGCAGCCTGCCGCATGCCCAGCGCCAGGTAGCGCAGCGCTATCTGTTCGCGCAGCACCGGGTCGCCCTGCGGCAGGTGGGCGACCGCATCCTGCCCATGGATGTGACGTGCCGTGCGGGCCAGCGACTTGCCCAAGCGCTGCAGCGGAAAGAGGGTGGACGCGGCAAACGCCGAGCCCAGCGGCACGATGTCCGGGTCCTGCGCGGCACCCAGCACGGAAAATACCAACTCGCTGACGTCCAGCCGGGGCGCGACCCGGGCCAATGCCTTGCCAGCATGGCGGGTGGCCCGACCCCGCGCGGGCGCCGCCAGCTGCTGCATGGCCAGGGCCGTCACGTAATAGCCCGAGCGTGGACGGGCGCGCACCAGGCCTTTTTCCTCCAGCCGGTAATAGGCCTTGAAGGCGGTGGAAGCACTGAGGCCGTGCCGGGCCGTCAGCGTGCGAATGGACGGCAAACGGGTGCCCGGGGCGAGGCGGCCATTGCGGATGTCGCTTGCCAGCAGTTCGACCAGTTGTTCGTAGCGCTTCATCAAATCCTGTCCTTGTCCTTGTGGGCGATGAACGTCTATCGGCTGTCTCCAGGTTCTCCCGGCAAGCCCGCGCCATCTACCCCATCCAATCCATCTGATACTCAAATTTTCACGGATTTTTGATCTGATATGGTTTTTTCAATCGCAACTGATGCTTACGTTGCGGCCCCATGTGAGGCATGATTGCGCCATGGCAAAAACGCTCTCCTTTGCACGCACGCGGGTGGCGCACGGCTTCATGGCGTGCATGGTCTGGATCGCCGCCGGCCCCACCCTGGCCGCCGCGCCATTTGAAGACACCATCGCCCAGCGCACCCTGGCCTGCACCGCCTGCCATGGCCCGCAAGGCCGTGCCGCACCCGACGGCTACTACCCGCGCCTGGCCGGGAAACCCGCCGGCTACCTCTACAACCAGTTGCTCAATTTCCGCGACGGGCGGCGCCACTATGGCCTGATGACGCAACTGCTGGACCCGCTGAGCGACGCCTACCTGATGGAGGTCGCGCAGTACTTTTCAACGCTCGACGTGCCCTACCCCGCGCCGCTGCCCACCAAGGCCTCCGTCGAGGTCTTGCGCCAGGGCGAGCGCCTGGTGATGCAGGGCGACGCAGCGCGGCAAGTGCCGGCCTGCGTGCAGTGCCACGGCCAGGCCATGACCGGCGTGGCGCCCAACGTTCCGGGCCTGCTCGGCCTGCCGCGCGACTACCTCAATGCCCAACTGGGCGCCTGGAAAGCCGGCCAGCGCCGTGCCCACGCGCCTGACTGCATGAAGGACGTGGTGGCACGCCTGTCCCTGGAAGACATCAACGCGGCCTCGAGCTGGCTGGCCGCGCAGCCGCTGCCCGCCAGCAGCAAACCGGCAAGCGCCTTGCCCGCCCTGGCGCCGGGTGCCAGGGCCATCGACTGCGGAAGCGCGCCGCAAGCGCTGTCCGTCAATACGGCGCCACCGAAGGCCGTGAAATGAAAAAAATAATCAAGCCCGTGCTCGCGGTGAGCCTGCTGGTCGCCGGTCTTGCCGCGCTGGTCTGGACCCTGAATGTGCGTGACGAGGTGGACGTGAAGGCGCCCATGGCGACTGCCGGAGCCAGCGACAGCCTGATCGCCCGTGGCGCCTACCTGGCGCGTGCCGGCAACTGCATGACCTGCCACACGGCGCGCGGCGGCCAGAACTATGCGGGCGGGCTCGGCATCGCCACACCCTTTGGCACCGTGTTCACCTCCAACCTCACGCCCGACGACAAGACCGGCATCGGTACCTGGTCGTCCGCGCACTTCTGGCGCGCCATGCACAACGGGCGTTCCAAAAACGGCCGCCTGCTGTACCCGGCATTTCCCTACCCCAGCTACACGCAGGTCACGCGCGAGGATTCGGACGCGATCTTTGCCTACCTGAACAGCCTGCCCCCCGTGGCGCAGGCCAACCGCCCCCACGAGCTGCGTTTTCCCTACCAGTCGCAAGCGGCACTGGCGGTATGGCGGGCACTGTATTTCAAGCCCGGCGTCTACGAGCCCGACACCCGCCGCAGCGCCGGATGGAACCGCGGCGCCTACCTGGTGAAAGGCCTGGGCCACTGCAGCGCCTGCCACACCGCACGCAACGTGATGGGGGCCAGCGACGAGGGCGTTGACCTCGCGGGCGGCCTGATCCCGATGCAGAACTGGTATGCCCCCTCGCTCACGTCATCCGCTGAAGCCGGAGTGGGCGAATGGGACCGCGAGCACATCGTGAGCCTGCTCAAAAACGGCGTCTCGCCGCGCGCCTCGGCCACCGGGCCGATGGCCGAAGTCGTGCTGCGCAGCACACAGTACCTGAACGACGACGACCTGGGCGCCATGGCGCTGTTTCTCAAGGATCTTGCGGCAGCCCCGTCGGCGAATGGAACAGCGCCTGCTTCCCGCACTCCAGCCATTCCTGGAGCGCGGGGCGCCAAACTGTACGAGCTGCATTGCGCCCAGTGCCACGGCGCCAAGGGCCAGGGCGTGCCCCATGCCTACCCGGCGCTGGCGGGCAACCGCGCAGTGACCATGCCCTCTGGCGTCAACCTGGTGCAGATCGTGCTCAATGGCGGATACGCACCCGCCACCGCCGGCAATCCGCGCCCTTACGGCATGCCTCCGTTTGTGCTGGTTCTGGGCGACAGTGAAATCGCGGCGGTACTCACGTATATCCGCGGCTCATGGGGCAACCAGGCCAGCGAAATCACGCCGATCGAAGTGAACCGCATGCGCGCCAACCAGGGGCGGTGAAGACGCATCCGGTAGATGCCGGATGCCGGGCACTACGTCCTCAGGAAGTCATCCGGTCGCGGTGAGCCAGCGCGGGAAACCACTTCAGCCACAACGCGGCCACCAGCAAGGTCCCGATGCCGCCGGCCACCACCGAGCCCACGGGGCCGAGCAGCGCGGCCGTTGCGCCTGACTCAAACTCGCCGAGCTGGTTGGACGCGCCAATAAACACCGAGTTGATCGCACTGACCCGGCCGCGCATGGCGTCGGGTGTTTCGATCTGCATCAGCGTCTGCCGCACCACCACGCTCACCATGTCCGCGCCGCCCGAGAGAGCCAGCACTCCCAGCGACAGTGCAAAGCTGGTGGACAGGCCAAACACCACCATGCACACCCCGTAAAGCGCCACCGCCGCGAGCATCGTATGCCCGACGCGCCGCACCAGCGGCCAGCGCGCGAGCACCACCGAAGTCAGCAAGGCGCCCACCGCCGGTGCAGCACGCAGCAAGCCCAGGCCCCAGGGCCCCACGTGCAGGATGTCTTTGGCAAACATGGGCAGCAGCGCCACAGCGCCGCCCAGCAGCACGGCAAACAGGTCCAGCGACACCGCGCCGAGCAAGGCCTTGCGTTGCCACACAAACTCCGCACCGGCCAGCAGCGTGCGCAGCGAGACAGGCTCGCGCGGCGGCGGGACATGGTCGTAGCGAAGGACCGCGATCAGCACGCAGCCCGTGGCGAAAAGGACAGCGCAGGCGGTATACACCGCCGTGGCGCCAGCCACGAAGATCACGCCCCCCAGCGCCGGCCCGCCCATCACGGCGGCCTGCATGCCGGCCGAACTGAAGGCCATGGCGCGCGGCAGCATGGCAGGCGGCACCAGCATGGGGGTGAGGGCCTGCTGCGCCGGCATCTGGAAGGCCCTGGCCACACCCAGCACCACTGACACCCCCAGCAGCAATTCACGCGACACCCAGCTCGACGACGTGCCCGGGTGCGCCCAGCCCTGTGTGGCAGCAACCAGCAACAGCGCCATAGCGGCCTGGGCGACCAGGCAGGCGGCGATGATGCGGCCGCGGTGCGCGCGGTCGGCCACATGGCCGGCGATCAGCGTGAACAGCAGCGCCGGCACAAACTGGTACAGGCCGACCAGACCCAGATCCCAGGCGCTGCCGGTCAGCTCATACATTTGCCAGCCCACCGCCACCATCAGCATCTGGTTGCCCGTGGTGGCAAACAGCCGCGCAAACCACATGCGCATGAAGGCTCGCTGGTCAAAGAGATCGGAGGCGGTGTAAACGGGGAGGCTGTGTAGGGACATAGGGCCCGGCGATTGTCGCCAATTCGGGTTGACCAATTACTATACGAACGTATAATAATCGCATGGTGCGCCCCTCCCAGTACATCGACCAGCTGCTGCTTGACGCCGGCCTGGAGCTGTTGCCCGTCACCGGCTGCGCCGGTTTGTCGGTGCGGCGGCTGACGCAGCATGCGGGCGTCAACCTCGGGATGTTCCACTACCACTTCAAGACCAAAGAGAACTTCATCAAGGCGGTGCTGGAGCGCACCTACGAAGAGATGTTTTCGGCGCTGACGCTGCGCGTCAATCCCGCGCACCCACCCATGCAAAACCTGCGCGACGCGCTGGGCGTGCTGGGCAGTTTTGGCATAAAAAACGGCCGCCTGCTGGTGCGCATCATGGGCGACGCCATGAATGGCGAGCCGCTGGCCGCCGACTTCCTCAAGGCCAACCTGCCACGCCATGTCGAAGTGATTGCCTCGCTGGTCCAGGAGGCCCAGTGGGAAGGCAGCATGGTCAAGGCCCCGGTGCCCCAGGTCATCGCCTTCATGGCTGGCGCCGTCGCGGCCCCCGTGCTGGCTGCCACGGCCCTGCAGCAAAACCCGGGCGCGCAGGCCGTGGCCCAGATGGTGCTCTCGGAGGAGGCATTGGCCCAACGCATCGAGTTTGCCCTGCGCGGGCTGACGCCGACTTCCGGGGACACAAGAGACATGAGGGGCACACGATGAAGACACTGCGGTACTGCACCTGCGCCCTGCTGGCCGCCTGCCTGCTGGCGGCATGCGACAGCAAGCAGACGGACACCTTCCCCGGCTATGCCGAGGCCGAATATGTCCGGCTGGCGGCACCCATCAGCGGCACCCTGGCCCGGCTGCACCTCAAACGCGGCGATGCGGCGCCCGCATCGGCGGCCGCCTTCGTGCTGGAGCAGGAAAGTGAACGGGCCGCGCGCGAGGAGGCCGCTTTCCGGGTGGCGCGCGCGCAGGACAACCTGGCCAATCTGCGCCAGGGCAAGCGCCCCGATGAACTGGCAGCCATCCGCGCGCAACTGGCGCAAGGCGAGGCCGCGCTGGCCTTGTCATCCGCCGAACTGGCACGCAGCAACCGCCTGGTGGCGCAGCAGTTCCTCTCGCCAGCCAGCCTGGACCAGGCCCGCGCCGCGGTGGCGCGCGACCAGGGCCGCGTCAATGAACTGAACGCGCAACTGCGCCAGGCCATGCAGGGTGCGCGCAGCCCCGAGATCAGTGCCGCCGAACAGGAGGTCAAGGCCGCCCAGGCGCAACTGCAGCAGGCGGGCTGGCGGGTCGACCAGAAAACCCAGCGCACCCCGGTGGCGGGCGAGGTGGTCGACGTGCTGTACCGCGAAGGCGAATGGGTGCCCGCTGGCGCGGCCGTGCTGACCCTGCTGCCGCCGGCCAATATCAAGGCGCGCTTTTTCCTGCCGCAAAACCAGCTCGGCGCCATCGCCATCGGTCAGGCGGTGCAGCTGCAGTGCGACGGCTGCGGCGCCACGATGGCGGCAAAAATCACTTTCATCGCGCGCGAGGCCGAGTACACCTCACCCCTCATCTACAGCAAGGAAAACCGCGCCAAGCTCGTCTTCATGGTCGAGGCGCAACCCGGCCTGCCCGACGCGCAACGCCTGCACCCGGGCCAGCCGCTGGAGGTACGCCTGGCGGGTAAAGCCGCGGGGCGGGCGCCATGAGCCGCGCGGAGGTTACCCCATGAGCGCCGAGGTCGATCCGCCCCCGCTGATTGACGTACGGGGCCTGACGAAACGCTACGGCAACCGGGTGGTGGTCGACAACTTCGACATGCGCGTTCCCAAAGGCCGCATCTACGGCTTCCTCGGCCCCAACGGCAGCGGCAAGACCACCACCATCCGCATGCTGTGCGGCCTGCTCACCCCCGATGCGGGCGAAGGCACCTGCATGGGCTACAACATCCGCACCCAGGCCGCGCTGATCAAGCGCGAGGTGGGCTACATGACGCAGCGCTTCGGCCTGTATGAAGACCTGACGATCGCGGAAAACCTTGACTTCATTGCGAGCGTCTACGCCGTGCAGGACCGCCCCCGCAGGGTGCGCGAAACACTGGAGCGACTGGGCCTGTCCACGCGCAGCGACCAGCTGGCCGGCGCGCTGTCGGGCGGCTGGAAGCAGCGGCTGGCGCTGGCGGCCTGCCTGATCCACGACCCCCGGCTGCTGCTGCTGGACGAGCCCACCGCGGGGGTGGATCCGGCCGCACGCCGCGACTTCTGGGACCAGATCCACGACCTGACCGCCGCCGGGCTGACCGTGCTGGTCTCCACCCACTACATGGATGAAGCCGAGCGCTGCCATGAGCTGGCCTATATCGCCTACGGCAAGCTGCTCACGCGCGGCACCGTGGCCGAGGTGATCGCCGGCGCCGGGCTCGTGACCTGGGCCGTCTCGGGCGCCAACCTGATTGATGTGGCACATCGCCTGCGCGAAGCCAAGGACATTCGCACGGTAGCGCCCTTCGGCTCCACGCTGCATATCAGCGCCTCCAGCACGCAGGCTATCGAAGATGCGCTGGCCGCGCTGCCCTTTGAAGGGCTGGCGGCCGAGGCTATCGAGCCCAGCCTGGAAGACGTGTTCATTGCGCTCATGCAGGACGCAAAAGACAATTTTGCAGAAGAAAAGACCGGCAAAAAAACAGGAGCAGTGGCATGAGCTGGTCCCGCTTTCTCGCCATCCTGATCAAGGAATTTCGCCAGGTTCGCCGCGACCGCCTGACCTTCGGCATGATGGTGGGCGTGCCCATCATCCAGTTGCTGCTGTTCGGCTTCGCCATCAACAGCGACCCCAAACATTTGCCCGCCGCCATAGTGGTGGCCGACCAGAGCGAGTTCTCACGCAGCTTTGTGGCGGGCCTGGAGAACTCGGAATACTTCCGCATCACCCACCGGCTGGCCAGCGAGGCGCAAGGCGATGCCTTGCTGGCCACCGGCGAGGTGCAGTTCGTCCTCGTGGTGCCGCCGGACTTCTCGCGCAAGCTGCTGCGCGGCGAACGTCCGGCCATGCTGCTCGCCGCCGATGCGACCGATCCGTCCGCCACGGGCAACGCCATTGCGGCGCTCAACGGCATCGGCCAGCGCGCCATTGGCCGCGAGCTGTACGGTCCGCTGGCTTCGCTGCGCCCGGCCGAGGCGCCGTTCGAAATACGCGTGCAGCGCCGCTACAACCCGGAGGGCCTGACCAGTTACAACGTGGTGCCCGGCCTGATCGGCGTGATCCTGACCATGACCATGGTGATGATGACCTCGCTGGCGATGACGCGCGAGCGTGAGCGCGGCACGATGGAAAACCTGCTGGCAACGCCCGCACGCCCGCTGGAGGTCATGCTCGGCAAGATCGTGCCCTACATCCTGATCGGCTACGTGCAGGTGACGGTGATCCTGGTGGCCGCGCGGCTGCTTTTCGACGTGCCCATGGTCGGCAGCCTGGCGCTGCTCTCGGTTGTGCTGGTGCTGTTCATCGCGGCCAACCTGGCCGTGGGATTCACGTTTTCCACCATCGCACGCAACCAGCTGCAGGCCATGCAGCTCACGTTTTTCTTTTTCCTGCCGTCCATGCTGCTGACCGGCTTCATGTTTCCGTTTCGCGGCATGCCGGCCTGGGCACAAGCCATCGGCGAGCTCCTGCCGCTCACGCACTTCCTGCGCATCGTGCGCGGCATCATGCTCAAGGGAAACGGCATCGTGGAAGTATCGGCGCAGTTGTGGCCCATCGCGCTTTTCATGCTGGTGGCCGGGCTCGTGGCCCTCAAGCGCTACCGGCAGACCGTGGACTGAGCGCGGGCTGCGCGCAGGTTGAAGCCAGCCAGTTAATATGGCGTCATACATAACAAGGTCAACGAACAAGGTCAACAGACCCTGGGCCGAGGAGGAAATTTTATGCAACGCATCGTCATCGTCGGCGGGGGCGCGGGAGGGCTGGCCCTGGCTACCCAACTGGGCAAACGCCTGGGCAAAAAAGGGCTGGCCGAAATCACCCTGGTGGATGCGGCGCGCACCCATGTCTGGAAGCCGCTGCTGCACCAGCTGGCAGCTGGCAGCTTTGACACGCATGCCGAAGAAATCGAATACCTGGCGCAGGCCCGCTGGAACCACTTCAAGTTCCGGCTCGGCAGCCTGGTCGGGATTGACCGCCAGAACAAAACCCTGCAGCTGGCCGCCAGCCATGACGCATCGGGCCGCGAGATCACGCCAGCCCAGCAACTGGGCTACGACACGCTGGTGATTGCCGTGGGCAGCCAGACCAACGACTTCGGCACACTCGGCGCTGCCGAGCACACCATCAAGCTGGACAGCCCGAAAGCGGCCCAGCACTTCAATGACCGCCTGATCAACGCCTTCATCCGCGCGCAAACCGTGCCGCGCACGGCCGGCAGCGGGCGCCTGACGGTGGCGATTGTGGGCGGCGGCGCCACCGGCGTGGAGCTGGCGGCCGAGCTGCACGCCGCAGCGCGCGTGCTGGCCAACTACGGCTTTGACCATATTCATCCCGAAAAGGATTTGCAGATTGTGCTGGTGGAGGCTGCACCGCGCCTGTTGGCGCAGTTGCCGGAACGCCTGAGCGAATCGGCCCTGCGCGAGCTGCGCAAGCTGGCAATTGAAGTGCACACCAATGAGAAAGTGGTTGAGGTCACCGCGGACGGCCTGAAGATGGCCAGCGGCAAGGTGGTGCCGTCCAGCATCACCGTGTGGGCGGCCGGCGTGAAGGCCGCCGATTTTTTAAAGACCATCGGCGCGGGGCCCGACGGCACGGAGCCGCTGGAAACCAGCAGGCTCAACCAGCTGATGGTCAACGGCAATCTGCAGACCACGCGCGACCCGAGCATTTATGCCTTTGGCGATTGCGCCGCCTGCCAGCAGCCCGATGGCACCTGGGTGCCGCCGCGCGCACAGGCCGCCTACCAGCAGGCCATGTACCTGACCCGGGCGCTGCCGCTGCTGGGCGCGGGCAAGACAGTGGCGCCTTTTGTCTTCAAGGACCAGGGCTCGCTGGTGTCGCTGGCCGAATATTCGTCGGTGGGCAGCCTGATGGGCAGCCTCTCCCATGGCAGCTTTTTCGTCGAGGGCCAGCTGGCCAAACTGATGTACTGGGCGCTGCACAAACAGCACCAGCTGGCACTCGGGGGCCTGAAGAAAACCATGCTGATCACACTGTCTGAAATGATTGACCGGACGCACCGGCCACGCATAAAGTTGCATTGATAATCAGGACTCAATCTAACCGGAGAATGCCATGGCAAAAGGTCAACAGAACAGCAACAAGATGGTCAAGAAGCCCAAGAAGGACTCGTCACCACCCAAACCGGTGTCACCCGATGCGGTTCGCCCGACCATCGTGACCCAGGTACCGCTGCGGGGCAAGCTGAAAAAGTAGGCCAACCATGGCTGCGCCCTCCTCCGCTGCGCCTCCGGCCGTTCCACCGCAGCCGGGCAACCCGCTGCATGGCGTCACACTGGAAGCCATCGTCACCGCGCTGGCCGATCACTACGGCTGGGAAAACCTCGGGCAGCGCATCAATATCCGCTGCTTCACCAGCGAACCCAGCGTAGCATCGAGCCTGAAGTTTTTGCGCAAGACACCTTGGGCGCGCGAGAAGGTCGAAAGTCTTTACCTCTTCATGCTGCGCGAAAACCGGCGTGCCAGCCCGCCCGTGCACAACTTTCCGCCCCCGCGGACCTGACACACACTGCACCCAAACGCCAAACGCGGGAGAGCCGGCATTCCTCAGTCCGCCGCACCGCGACATGCCCCTCTTGATGCCGATCACCGACTCCCTGTCTGCACCACTGGAAATCGTCCACACCGACGATCTTTTTCTGGTGCTCCGCAAACCCAGCGGCCTGCTCGCGGTGCCGGGGCGCGGCGAAGACAAACAGGACTGCCTGAGCACGCGCGTGCAGCAGCAGCATCCCGAGGCCTTGGTGGTGCACCGGCTGGACATGGGCACCTCCGGCCTGGTGGTCATGGCGCGCAGCCGCGAAGCGCAGCGCGCCCTCAGCAAGGCCTTTGCTGAACGCGCCGTGCACAAACGCTATGTGGCGGAGGTCGACGGCCTGGTCACAGCGCCCGCTGATTCCCCCGACGGCTGGGGCCGGATCGATTTACCCATCATCGTGGACTGGGTCCGGCGGCCCTTGCGGGTGATCGACACCGAACGCGGAAAACCCAGTGTGACGCGCTGGCAGATCCGGCATCATGATCGGCAGCGCAATACCACCCGCCTGGATCTTGAGCCTGTGACGGGCCGCTCGCACCAGCTGCGCGTCCATCTGCAGGCAATGGGCCATCCCATCGTTGGCGACATGCTCTACGCACCTCCGGCCGTGGCGGCAGGTGCCAGCCGGCTGTTATTGCACGCCTGCCTGCTTGCCTTTGCCCATCCGCTGGGCGGACAATGGATGCAATTCGAAAGCCCGCCGCCGTTCTGAGCCTCCTGCGTGCCTTTTTTCCAGGTCGCCTGCTCTGGCGGCGTCAGCGGGATGGGCTCGGGCGGGTTCGCGATCTCCGGATTTCGAAATAGGAGAATTGCCATGCCTCTAAAGCCAAAGCCTCCTGACCGGCCGGCCCCACCGGGCTGGAACCGCCGCGCCGTTGCGCTGGCGCTGGTTGCCTCGCCTGTGGTCTGGACGGGCGCCCGCGCCCAGCCGGCCCGGCCGCGGCGCGCAACCCCCAGCCAGACCGAAGGCCCGTTTTACCCGCTCACCCTGCCGCAGGATGCAGACTTCGACCTGCTGCGCAACGGCGCGCTGAATTACACGCAAGGCCAGGCAAGCTGGCTCGAAGGCTCGGTCACCGACCTGAGCGGCAAGCCCCTGCGCGGCGCCCAGGTTGAAATCTGGCAATGCGACCACGCCGGCCACTACGATCACCCCGGCGACGGCGGTCATATCGACAAGGCGTTTCAGGGCTTTGGCCGGGTGACGGTCAATGCGCAGGGCGAGTACCGCTTTCGCACCATTCGGCCGGTGGCTTATGGCAGCCGCGCACCGCATATTCATGTGAAGGTCAAGCTCGGCGGCCGCGAGTTGCTGACGACGCAACTCTATGTGGCCGGTGAGCCGCTGAACCAGCGTGATTTTTTATGGCGAAACCTGCGGGACGATGATGCCCGAGCGGCGCTCACCATACCGTTCACCCCCGTTCCGGACGGGCTGCGGGCGCAGTTCCCGCTGGTGGTGGAGGTCTGAGGCATCCGGCAGCCCGCTGACACAGCCCCCGCATGAAGGGCACCGGGAACTTTCGCCGCGGCGGTCTCGATGCACTACTCGCGTACCACCAGCACCGGCAAATGGGCATGGGACAGCACTTGGGCCGTGACACTGCCCAGCACCAATTTTTCCAGCCCACGCCGGCCGTGGGAACTCATGACGATGAGATCTGCACCCACCGATTCCGCTGTTTGAAGGATGCCGCGGTAAATCGCGTGGCCCTCGACGATGGACGCTGTCACGGTGATGCCATGGTCCAGGAAGGCCTGCTTGGCGGCACTGATCGCTTCATTGGCCTCGGAGGTGGCTGCACTGAGGTATTCGGCCTGCCCATAGGAGAAATCATTTCCCACTCCGGTAAAGGCATAAGGATCGATGACGTATATGACCGTCACTGCGCTCTTGAACGCCTCGGCAATCGCAATCGCCTTCCCGGTAGCCTGACGAGCGGTAGACGAACCGTCTACGGGCACCAAGATATGCTTGAACATGACGGAATCTCCTTGAGAGCCATGGGAAGATTCTGAGGCACGAACCGTAGTCCGGTCAATGCCTGTGCCGACCGGCCTGAATAGGGATGTTGTCCTGTGTTACTTACAGATCATTACCAGCGATCATTACAACCCTCATCACTGCAGGTGATTGCGCCGGCAACCACCGTCAGACCTGATGCCGAAAAGCCGATGCCGCAGCGAAAAGTGAATGCGAAAAGCAGGGTTCCCGGACTTTCCTATTCGGCCTTGACTATTCGGCCTTGATATTGGCAGACCTGGCCAGCTGCGCATAGCGTGCGAGATCGGCCTTGATCAGCCTGGCCAGGTCAGCCCCATTGCCCGCATAGGGCTCCACGCCTGCGGCCGAGAGATTCTCGCGAATGGCAGGCTCCGCCAACACGCTCTGAACATCCGCGCGAATGCGGGCCACCACTTCCGGCGGTATTTTGGCCGGTCCCATCAGGGCATACCAGATGGAAAAATCCAGCGGCTTGAGGCCTTGCTCTTCAAAGGAAGGGATTTGGGGCATCAGCGGGTATCGCGCCGCAGTCGACACGCCGATGCCATGGAGTTTGCCGCTCTTGATGTGCGGCGCCACCAGGTTGGCACTGAGGATGGCCAGCGGCACCTGGCCGCCCACCACATCGGTGAGCCCCGGTGCGCAGCCCTTGTAGCCCACATGCGTGGCACTCACGCCGGACTTCTGCTTGACAAGCTCCATCACAAAATGCTGCGGCGTGCCTATGCCGCAGGAGCCGTAGCTCAGCGCCGCCGGGTTGGCCCTGGCGTAGTCCACCAGTTCCTTGAGCGTCTTGATGCCGGTGCCCTGGTGCGCGACCAGGGCAATCGGCGTGAGTCCTAGCAGCATGATGGGTGTGAGGTCTTTTTCCGGGTCGTAATTGAGCTTGCCGGAAACAGCCGGGTTGACCACCATGGTGCTGTTTTGCAGCAGCAGCGTGTAGCCGTCTGCCGGGGACCGCACCACCGCCTCGGTGCCGATGTTGCCCGATGCGCCGGCCCGGTTGTCCACCGCGATGCCTTGCCCCCACACGGTCTGCAGCCGTGCGCTGATCTGGCGCGCCAGCACGTCGGAGCCGCCGCCGGTGCCGTAGGGAACAATGATCCTGACAGCACGGGCAGGGTAAGTGTCTGCCCATGCCTGGGGGGCAAAAAAGTGCGTGGCGGCGGCCAGGCCCAGCAAACCCACGAAAGTGCGAAGCGACATGCGTGTCTTCATGTTGGGACTCATGTTGTTGATCTGATGTTGTCGAGCTGCTGTAACCGGCTTCAGGCGAACGGCGCGATGGACCGGGACCACAAATCCCAGGCCCTGACCACCTGCCCTTCCGTGCTGGCTGCTGCCAATGCCGCTTCCTCCTCGTTCAGGAAGTTGATCGGGCCGAGCGCTGCGGCCTGGAGTTGCAACTTGGCATTGACCTCGGCATAAATGGCCCGGTACACCGCCAACTCCAGGGAGGGCGCCACCGTGGTGGAGCCGTGGCCACGCATCAGCACGCAGTTGTGCCGGCCCAGCGACTCGGCCAGTGCCTTGCCGAGGCCGCTGTCGCGAATCAGCAGGTCGGTGTTGCCGCCAGCATCGCGAATCTCGAACAGCGACGAGCCACTGCCCAGAAAACCGCTCATGTGAAAAATGGGCCGCAGACGCTGGCCCGTGGCGCCAAACGGGATCACGCTTTGCGAGTGGCTGTGGACCACCGCCACCACATCGGGGCGCGCCTTGTAGATTTCGCTGTGGATGAAGCGCTCCAGATAGGAACGCTTGTCCGACGTCACGGCCAGGTCGCCGTTGAGGTCATAGGTCAGGATGTCTTCGGGACGCACCAAACCGGGCGCCCGGTTGCAGGACAGCAGGAAATGGGAGGGCGATGCGTCGTGGCGCACACTGACGTGCCCAAAACCGTCGACGACGCCCTGGTCGTACAGGATGCGGTTGGCAATAGCGAGTTTTTCAACCAGCGCAGGATCGGGCTTGGGAAGGGTCATGCGGAGTCCTTATTCAACCTGGCCACCATCGGCCATTTTTAATAAGTATACATATTACTTTACCGCTTGACCAGCCGAAACCGTGGTTACCGGCAGAGGGTAAACCCACCCCCGGGGCTGCGGGAGCTTGCGCGCGCGACGCGCCACTCAGGGCTCGATCTTCACGCCTTTCCAGAACGCCACGCGGCCTTTGATTTCTTCCGCCTCGGGCTTGGGGTCGGGGTAATACCAGGCCGCGTCGGTATTCATTTCGCCATTGACCAGCAGCGAGTAGTAGCTGGCCTGGCCTTTCCAGGCGCACATGGTGTGGTGATTGCTGAACGTCACGTAGTCGCGGTTGAGCGAGGTTTCGGGGAAATAGTGGTTGCCCTCGACCACCACGGTGTCATCGCTCTGCGCAATCACTACGCCGTTCCAGATTGCTTTCATTGATTTTTCCTCAAATTTGCTGAAGTGCAGTCAATCTTCGCACAATGCCGGCCCAAAACCGCAGCTGACCGGGGCTGCAGGCGCAAACGCCGAGCCCATGAAAAAAGGTGCCGGTGACTGGGCACCGGCACCTTCATGAAGGCTGCGTGAACGTCGCGACTCAGTCGTCGTGATTGCCCTTGCCATGGCCTTTGCCATGATGCTTGTCCTTCTTTTCCTTATGGTCCTTGTAGTCCTTGTGTTCCCCGTATTCCCTGTTGTACTTGACGCGCTCGTAGTCGTCGTCGCCATCAACCCTGACGAAGTACACAGGCCGGCCGCAGGCGTTGTACCTGGCGCAATGCTTGGACCATTTTTTGGCATGCCCGGGCGGCACGTGCAAATACAGCGGCTGCTGCACCATCACCGGCGAGCGCTGAATGATGACGGGCTGGGTGTAGATCAACGGAGGCGGCGGCGCATTGCCGATGTCAATGCGGCCGTACACGCCCGGCGCCAGCGCGCCTTCGACGGTGGCGCTCACGTACGGCGTAGCGGCCTGGACGGCCCCACCTGCCAGCACCGACAGGGCGAGAAGCCCGCCCAGCAGCAGGGGTCTGATTGTTGTGTTCACAGTGTTGTTCTTTCTGGGTTAATCAGCCGGCGGCCGATGCGGTCGATGCCAGCCGAAGCGTGTTGCCTTCGACGACCACCCGCGAACCGATAGCGATCGCGCTCCCATGTTCAAGGGTGCGTACGGACCCGTTGTGCATGCGCACGCGCGTCTGGTAGACGGTGACCTTTTTCATGTTTTTCTCGATGGTGTTGCCGGCGTACGCGCCGCCTGCGACGCCGAGCACCGTCATGGCGGTCTTGCCATTGCCGCCGCCGACCTGGTTGCCCAGCAGGCCACCGACGACACCGCCGGCGACGGTGCCCAGGCCCACCGTGGTGCCGCCAACGGCAACGCCGTTGACCTGGCCCTGGCGTTCTACCGCGACGACCGACTCCACCGTGCCGCAATTGGCGCAACTTTCGGCCTTGGGCGCTTTGGCCACCACGACGGGTGCGTGCCTGGCGCCGGTTGTCGCTATGTGATCGGTTTTGGCTGGCTGCTGCTGGGTCTGGGCAATGGCTTCGGTACCGCCGGGCTGCGCCTCGGTACGGCTCACCACCAGCGCGGCCGCCAGTGCCAGCACGGTCACGCCCATAACCGCCATGGTCGGAATGAGCGCCTTGCTATGACGCAATTTATCGCCAAAAGCTGGCTCGTTGGCTGGCTGACCGACTGCTTGTTTGTTGTTCTCCACAAAGGGACTCCTGTTGATGAGTCCCATTTGTAACAAACGCGGCCAATCCGCCATGTAGGAGAAGGTGACAATCGTAAGTAAAGTTTGCAATCGTTCCGGACAAGCTGCGCTTTTACGCGGCTTATCCGCCCTTGCAACCGGCCCTCAAACGAACGCTACGCCGCGTCTACACACCACCGTGGGGATGGGTAGGGTCCACCCACAACACGGTGACGGGCTTCTCGACCGGTTCAATGTCCAGATTCACGGCCACCGCCTCACCGTCGCTGCGGCACAACACACATTCCAGTGTTTCGGTCGGGCTGGCATTGATTTCCTGGTGCGGCACATAGGGCGGTACATAAATAAAGTCACCCGGCCCGGCTTCGGCCGTGAACTCCAGATGCTCGCCCCAGCGCATGCGGGCCTTGCCCCTGATCACATAGATCACGCTTTCCAGATGGCCGTGATGGTGGGCGCCGGTCTTGGCATTCGCATGAATCGTCACGGTGCCGGCCCACAACTTCTGGGCGCCCACGCGAGCAAAGTTGATCGCCGCGCGGCGGTCCATGCCCGGCGTTTGCGCGGTATTGCCGTCGAGCTGGTTGCCCGGAATCACCCGAACGCCATCGTGCTTCCAGGCCGGCTCCGGTGCTTCGTGCGTATGCGCAGGGTCGTGGGGGCCGTGTGTGTGATCAATGCTCATGTCAGCCGCCAGTGATGTGCAGATTGTCAGCGTACACCATCCTCAGGCGCTCCGTCCAGCACCACCACATGACCCTGCTGCGGATCCAGACGGCCGCCATGCAGGTCATCAATCAAGGCCTGCGCGGCTTCAAATCCACGGTGTTCCACCACCTGCATCCAGGGCTGCTGCGCATCGCTGATGCGCCGGATGAAGGCCAGCTGCGCTTCGTTGAAGCGCTGGTTCACCACGGCATGTCCCCAGTCGGCATTGCGTTTGCGGATTTGTACCGGTGCAAAATAAAACTGCGGTGCGGGCCCTGGCAGGTTGAGCGGGCGCAGGAACTGCGTGTTCTGCGCCGAACCGGCATAGCAGTCGTACACCAGCGATTCGCCAAAGTGCTCGTGCACCGCCCGGCGCAGGTCTTCGTCACCCGAGAAATCGACATACAGAGTGGGCCTGCTGCGGTCAAGCCGCGGCAGCGCCTCATAGCTGGCGACCTCGCCATAGCAGCCCAGGCCTTCGACAAAGCGCTGGTTGCGCGCCGAGGTCAGCGCCACGCGCTGGATCGCTGGATACGCCTCCAGGCAAAAGGCTGTGCCATAGGCTGTTTTGCTGGACGCGCTGGAAAAGACCAGCTGCGCTGCCCCGAAGAAAGCGTTGTCCTGCAGAAAATCGGCCAGCATGAACGAAGTGATGAACAGCGGCCGCACCAGCATCTGGCAGTTTTCGTCGGCCTCGCGCCAGGCGGCATCGGCGCTGCAGCGCATGTACTGGTTGTAGGCCGACGTCAGGGTTTGGCGGTGTGCGGCGCCATCATAAAACCCCCGCTCCGTCACCCGCTGCGGCTGCACGCGCAGATGGCTGGCGATGGGAAAGTAGCCATAAAAGCGCTCGCCCACTTCCACGCCGGGCACGCTGGAGCTGACCACGTCGGCAAAGCCCCAGACCGGCATATGGCCCCACCCGGCCTCGCCGGTCGGGAAAAATTCCCAGTACTGCATGGCCTCGCCGAACGCGGCGTAGGTGATGTTGTTGGTGGTGAGGGCGACGCGCCGGATTTTCAGCAGCGCCTCGCCGGCAGCCGCGTGGAGGGTGTCTCCTGCGGGCTGTTCAACCGCAATGCGGGTGTGATTCAATGCATCTTTGCGCGTGAGCAGTCGTGTCAGCGTGGCCGGATTGTTCATGGAGGTTTTTCCTTTGGATCATCTGGAATTTGATCAAGCGATCAGTACATGACAACCAATGTATAGCCGGCCACCTTCTTCCGGGTTCGGAAAACCCGCTGCAGCCAAACCCCGCAAACGCCCCACGCAGGCCCGCGCGGTGTTCACCGTGCAGGCGATTTACGACGCTTTTGTTCGGATTTGGCGCCAGCACGGATGGGCCGGCGTGACCACCCGTGCGGTGGCGCTGGAAACCGGCGTGTCGGTCGGCACGCTGTATGACTATTTCCCCAACAAGACGGCGTTGCTCTCAGGCTATGTGCGCCATTGCATGGAGCAGCTGCTGCAGGCCATTGAGCAGCAGGCGGTGGCGCCGCCTCACCTCCCGTGGCAGGCACGGCTGCAGACGCTGGTCCGCCTGGTCTGTGGTGTGAACGCGCCGGAACTGCCCTGGTTTGACGCGGACATGCTGGCCCTGGAAGCCGGCATTGCCGAAGTGAAGCATCACCGGCGCGTGCACGAAGAACTGCTCGCGGCGTGGACCCGGGTGTTTGATGCCTGCGACGACCTGCCCGCGCGGCCCTCGCGCGAAGCGATCCAGGCCATGCACCTGGCGGTCTGGGGTGCAAGGCGCTACGGGCTGCTGATTGGCCTGAGCGACGCGGAAACCGCCCCATGGGCCCTGCAGATGGAGCGCCTGTGCCTGGCGATGGTGGAAGCCGGCCAACCCTGAGGCGCCCGCCTTCCGGTGTCTGATGTTCCGGCTACTACTTGTAGCGCTCGCGTGCCAGTGCGGCGCCCTGCGCCAGTGCCTGCAGTTTTTTCAGCGCCACCTCACGGTCCATCGGCGCCAGGCCGCAATTGGTGCAAGGCAGCAGGCGGTTTTTCGGCACATACTGCAGCGCCTTGCCAATGGTGTCGGCCACCTGCTCCGGCGTTTCAATCTCGTCACTGGCCACGTCGATCACGCCGACCATCACATCCTTGCCTTCGAGCAATGCCATCAGGTGCGGCGGCACATGCGAGTGATAGCACTCCAGGCTCACCTGCTGGATGCTGCTTTTGGCCAGCGCCGGAAACACGGTCTCATACTGGCGCCATTCTTCGCCCAATGAGGCCTTCCAGTCCGTATTGGCCTTGATGCCGTAGCCGTAGCAGATGTGCACGGCCGTCGTGCAGGTCAGGCCCTGCGCGGCACGCTCCAGCGCCTTCACGCCCCAGTCTGCGGCTTCCTTCATGTAGACATTGAAGGCCGGCTCATCAAACTGGATGATGTCCACGCCGTCGGCCTGCAGGGCCAGCGCTTCCTGGTTCAGCAGCTCGGCAAATGCCATGGCCATCTTGACCTTGTCGCCGTAAAACTGGTCGGCTACCGTGTCGACGATCGTCATCGGGCCAGGCAAGGTGAACTTGATTTTTTTGGCGGTGTGGGCGCGCAGCAGGCGTGCCTCGGTGGCATGCACACGGCCTTTGAGTTTCAGTTCAGCCACCACCTGCGGCACCATGGCGTCATAGCGGTTATCGCGTATGCCCATCCTGACCTTGTGATCAAAATCGATGCCGGCGACCTGCTCCAGAAAGCCGTGCACAAAATGCTGGCGCGACTGCTCGCCGTCGCCGATCACATCCAGGCCCGCGTCCTCCTGCGCCTTGATCCAGAGCAGCGTGGCGTCGGCCTTGGCCTGCTTGAGCTCATCGCCTTCGGCCTTCCACTGCGGCCAGAGTTTGTTGGTTTCCGACAGCCAGGCGGGTTTGGGCAGGCTGCCGGCAATGGTGGCGCTAAACAGGGGAGATGTCATTCAGGGGCCTTGGTTGTCTCGGTTTTTCTCGGTTGATATTTTTTTCGGTCCGTTATTTTTCGGCTTGAATTCCGGCCTCACACCAACTCGCGCGCCAGCAACTCATAGGAACGCCGGCGCGCCGCCGGGTCGTGGGTCCAGGTGATCACCGCCAGTTCTTCAACCTCCAGTGTATCGGCCAGGCTGCGCAGCCTGGCGGCCACCTGTGGCCCGCTGCCCACCAGCGCAGTCTGCCTGAGTTGGGCAAGCTCCGGCTGCTCGGCTTCGCTGTAGGGCCGCAGCGCCACCTCGGCCGGAGAAAGCAGCGGCCCCAGCGCGCCTTTGTTCCTGTCGATTTTCCAGCGCTCGCGGCCCGAGAAATGATGCCAGGCCTCGGCCTCGGTATCGGCCGCCAGGGCCCAGACGCACAGCACGGCCTGCGGCTGGGGATGGCGCGGGCTGGGCCGGTACAGCCGGCGATATAAATCCAGCGCCTGCTGCGCACCCCGTCCGTCGGTGATGAAGTGCGCAAAGGCGTAGGGCAGGCCGTAGTGCGCCGCCAGCTGCGCGCCATAGTCGGAGCTGCCCAGCATCCACAACTCGGGCGTGGTGGGCCCCATGGGGTTGGCGGTGACGCCGTGCCCGGGATGACCTTCCGGCAAATCGACACCCGACACCCAGGCCTGCAACTCGCGCACCTGCGCCGGAAAATTTTCCGCCGACTGGTGCGGGTCAGCCCTCAAAAGCCGCGCGGTGCGCATGTCCGAACCCGGCGCGCGCCCCACGCCCAGGTCAATGCGCCCGGGCGCCAGCGCCTCCAGCACACGAAACTGCTCGGCCACCTTGAGCGCCGCATAGTGCGGCAGCATGACGCCGGCGCTGCCCACGCGTATGCGCTGGGTGGTGGCGGCAATCGCCGCCATCAACACCTCGGGGGCCGAGCCGACGATGCTGGGGTGGCTATGGTGTTCGCTCACCCAGAAACGGCGGTAGCCCAAGGATTCGCAATAACGGGCCAGCGCAAGGGTTTCGCGGATGGAGGCATCTTCAGTACGGCCGCTGACGGCAACCGACTGGTCGAGAACAGACAAACTTGGCATCGGCAAACTATAGCCAGCATCGATAAACCTTGCCGGCGAAGGTCCGCCCTGACAGTCCTGTCGGAACAACCCCGCAAAAGGCTGTTCCAATAGAGGGTTTAAATGCAGGCCCCATGTCTACCGGGGCCGTACCTGGAACCCCTTCTCATGGCACTCAAAGCCACCATCTACAAAGCGCAGCTGCAAATCGCCGACATGGACCGTGCGGTGTACGCCGACCACGGCGTCATCATTGCCCGCCATCCGTCCGAGACGGATGAACGCATGATGATCCGCCTGCTGGCTTTTGCGCTGAATGTGCCCGCCGACGACAAGCGGGGCAAGCTGGAATTTGCCAAGGACCTGTGGGACGTGGACGAGCCGGCGCTCTGGCACAAGGACTACACCGATGCCGTGCAGCACTGGATCGACGTGGGTCAGCCCGACGACAAGCGCCTGATGCGCGCTGCCGGCCGGGCCGAACGCGTGAGCGCCTACAGTTTTTCCAGCAGCACACCCGTGTGGTGGAAAAATATCGAGACCAAGCTCACACGCGCAGCCAACCTGGTGGTGTGGCAGATCGAGGCGGCGCAAAGCCAGGCGCTGGCCAGGCTGGCCGAACGCAGCATGCAGCTGCAGGTCACCATCCAGGATGGCACGGTCTGGATGAGCACCGGCGCGGAGTCGGTGGAGATCACGCCGCGCAGGCTGACCAACGGCGGTTGATCCCTTTCCCCTGCCCCCTGCTCATCAGGATTTCCGGCGGCCGATTCAGGCTTTTCCGGTCTCGGCTTCCTGCAGCGTGCGCCACATGACCTTGCCCGAGCCGCTTTTCGGCAATGCATCGACGAACTGGACGATGCGCGGGTATTTGTACGCCGCCATGTTCTGCTTGCACCAGTTGATGATGTCGTCCTCGCTGGTCTTGCCCCTGGCCTCGGCGCGCAGCACCACCACCGCCTTGACGGTTTCGCCGCGGTAGGCATCGCTGCTCGAAATGATGCAGGCCTCCTGGATGGCCGGGTGGCGGAACATCAGCGCCTCCACCTCGGCCGGCCAGACCTTGAAACCCGACGCATTGATCATGCGCTTGAGCCGGTCGGTGAGGAAGAAGTAACCCTGCTCGTCCATTCGCCCCAGGTCGCCGGAGCGAAAAAAACGTTTGCCGTCCAGTTCGATGAACGCGGCGGCCGTGGCGTCCGGGCGCTTCCAGTAGCCCTGGAAGTTCTGCGGCCCGCACATGATGATTTCGCCCTGCTCGCCCTGCGGGACTTCCTGCAGCGTCTCGGGGTCGATCACGCGCGCATCGGTGCTGACAAACGGCACGCCCAGGCATTGCTGCCGGGTCGCATCATAGGGGTTGCTGTGCGACGGCCCGCCGGTTTCGGTCAGGCCATAGCCTTCGGCATAGCGCAAGCCGTACTGCTCCCACAAACGCTGGGCCACGGCCTGCGGCATGGCCGCGCCGCCACCGCCAATGTACACAAGGCTGCTCAAATCAAAACTGGCGAAGTTGGGACTGCCCAGCAGGTCAATCACCATGGTCGGGATGTTGGTCCAGTGCGTCACGTGCCAGTGCGAGATCAATCGCCCGGCCAGCTCGCGGTCCCAGCGCGGCATGATGACCAGCGTGCCGCCGCCATAAATCGTCGCATGCAGCACCGATACCATGCCGGTGATGTGGAACATGGGCACCACCGACAGCGTCACGTTTTCAAAGGTGCTGTTGCCCCACAAAATACTGGCCACCGCGTTGTGCATGATGCTGGCATGCGTGTGCATGCAGCCCTTGGGCAGGCCTGTCGTGCCGCTGGTGTAGGGCAGCACCGCCAAATCCTGCGGGGTGGCCGTGTGCGCCGGCAATTCACCAGCGCCATCGGCCAGGGCATCGGCCCAGTGCATCACCGAGCCGCCCTCGAGCGCGGGCAACGCATGCCGGCTGCCCAGCCAGTCGCGCCAGGCTTCAGGCAGGGCGCCGCCGTTTTCGCCAGCACTGGCATCAAAGGCATCGCTGTAGTGCGTCACGATCAGGTGCGCCAGCCGTTCACCGGGCGCCAGTTCGGCGTTGGCCCGGGCCAGTTCGGGGGCCAGGTCAGCCGCCGTGATTGCGACCCTGGCGTCGGGGTCCGTGATGTAGTGCTTGAGTTCCTCGGCCCGGTTCATCGGGTTGACGGGCACCACCACGGCATTGGCCCGCAGGATGGCAAAGTGCGCAATCACCCACTGCGGGCAATTTTGCATATTGAGCACCACGCGGTCGCCCTTGCGCACGCCCAGCCGGTGCAAGGTGGCGGCCAGCCGCTCGGCTTGCCGCAGCACTTCGGCATAACTGAGCACCCGGTCAAAAAACACCAGCGCCGGCTTGTCGGGAAAACGCAGCGCGCTGACGGCGAGGTTGTGCCACAGCGATGTGGCCGGAGGCGTGATGCTGCGCGGCAAGCGCCTGGGCCAGACCTGGTAGTGCAGGTCGTGGCGCGGGGCCGCATCGGGCAGGGAGGCGTCGGCAGGCGGGTGTGAAGACAAGGATGGGCTCCGGATAAGGCTCGGTTCACCACAGCCTACCCGCACTTCGCGCCGCCTGCATCGGGGAAGCTCCCGATAAAACAGTGTCACCTGCGTGACCCGGCGTCTCTATGATGAAAGCGCCCTGAGCGCTGCGCACAGAACGTGAAAGCCTTGTTTTTTTCATCCATCCATTCATCCATCCATCCATCGCTGGCCCCTGTGCATCGATCCACACGAAAAACAGAGAAACAAAGACACACTATGCGCCACATTACCCTGCCCGCCGCTTTCTCGACCCTGCCCCGCATCCTCGTGGCGGCGCTGCTGCTCGCCAGCGCCACGGCGTTCGCCGCATTTCCCGACAAGCCGATCCGCGTGGTGATCGGTTTCCCGGCGGGCGGCCCGCTTGACCAGCATGCGCGACTGCTGACCGAGCGGCTGCAGGCGGTGCTGGGCCAGCCCATCGTGATTGACTACAAGTCGGGCGCCGGCGGTACGGTGGGCGCCCAGGATGTCATGAAGGCAGCGCCGGACGGCTACACGCTGATGCTCGCCAACACCGGCGTGATGGTCATCAACCCGGCCCTGTACACCCGCCTGCCCTACAGCACGCTGAAAGACTTCACGCCGATCGCGCGCACCGCCATGCAGCCGCTGGCGCTGCTGGTGAACCCCAAACTGCCGGTTAACACGCTGAAGGAGTTTGTGGACTACACGCGCGCGCGGCCCGGCCAGGTCAACTACGGCTCTGCCGGCAACGGCGGCATCAGCCACCTGGTGCCCGAAATGTTCAAGAACGCCACCGGGCTCTTCATGGTTCACATTCCCTACCGCGGCAGCGCGCCGGCCTTCACCGACCTGATGGCCGGGCAGGTGCAGTTCATGGGCGAGTCAATCCCCCAGGCGGCCAATTACCACAGGCAAGGCAAGGTGCGGGCGCTGGCCGTCACCAGCCGTGAGCGCAACCCCGCCCTGCCCGATGTGCCCACCGTTATCGAATCGGGTTTCAAGGGTTTTGAGGTGGTGGGCTTTTACGGCTTCCTGGCGCCTGCCGGCCTGCCCAAAGACATCACGGCCAAATTGAGCGATGCGTTCAAACAGGTGATGAGCAGCCCCGACATCCGCAACCGCATGGTGACCCAGGGCGCCGACCCGGCGTTCATGGGCAGTGAAGAGTTTGGCCAGTTTCTGGCGGCTGAAATGCCGCGCTGGGCCCAGGCGGTCAAGGCCTCGGGCGCGAAGCTCGACTGACCCGCGGAGGAGGAGGAGGAGGAGGAGGCACGCGATCACCGCGCGGGCGATGCCTTGGCGCGACGCTTCACTCCACCCGGCCAGCAAATCGGGCAAGGACCCGGGCCACGGTACTTGTGCCCGCGGCTGCAGGTTTTCCAGCCACCGCGATTGGGACGATTGGGATGTTCCATGGGCGCCTCCTGTCGCCTGATCACTCAAGCGCCAAAAAATGCTAGCGCGGCCGCTCCCGGCCTGCAATGCCTGCGTTTGGTGCGGGGCCGGCCCCAAAAGCTGCAATTTGATGCATCAGCACACCACTGAGGTGCACATATCTTGTATACCAGCCAGCCAAATCAGTCCAGATCCTGGCACGGGATATGCACTGCTTCCTGCATGACCACGGCTTCCCACATCAGCAATCGCATCATTGAAGCCGTGATGGCGCAAAAGCTGGCGCCCGGCGCGCGTCTGGGTGAGCAGCAGCTGGCCATGCTGTTTGACTGCAGCCGCACCATCGTGCGGGAAGCCCTGACCCACCTGGCCGCGCGCGGCATCGTCACGGTCAGTGCGCGGCGGGGCTGGTATCTCATTGAGCCCTCCAGGGAGGAAGCGCGTGAAGCCTTCGAGGCGCGGCGCGTGATCGAGATGGGGCTGATTCGCTGCACCCGCGACGTCAGCAAGTCCGCCCTCAAGCAGCTCAAGAGCCACCTGACCCGCGAAAAAGCGGCGGTCAAGGGGGAAGACGTCGGCCTGCGCAGTTTTCTGCTGGGCGACTTCCATGTGTGCCTGGCCGAATGCCTGGGCAACAACCTGCTGGCTGACACCCTGCGCGACTTCACCGCACGCACCACCCTGATCGCCATGCTGTACCAGTCCTCGCACGATGCGGCCCAGTCCTGCGAGGAGCATGTGCGCATTGTGCAGGCCCTTGAAAAAGGCGACCTCGTGCTGGCCGAACAACTCATGCACGCGCATATCGGCAGCGTGCAGGCGGGCCTGCAGCTACAGGCTGCGGGCGGCGATCCGCTGGCGCACCTGCGCAGCGCGCTGAGCCCGCTTTCGCCCGCAAAAGCCAAATCGGCACAAGAGTTGCCCACCAGTGTTCGCAAACCCGGCCGGCGCCCGGCCAAACCCTCTGAAGAATCCTCAACCTATCTAGGAGCCCTGCTATGAAGTTATCCCAACTCTCCAAACGCCTGTTTTCCCTGAGCATGATGTCGGCCGCCTTGCTGGTAACCGCGGGCGTGCAGGCACAAACGGCGCTGGACGACGTGATGAAGGCCAAAAAAATCACCATCGCCATTCCGACCGACTTTCCGCCGTATGGTTTTGTCGGCACCGACCTCAAGCCGCAAGGCCTGGACATCGACATGGCCAACTACATCGCCGCCAAGCTCGGCGTCGAGATTGAGCTGACACCTGTCAGCAGTGCCAACCGCGTGCCCTACCTGCAAACCCGCAAGGCTGACCTGGTGATCTCCACCTTGGGCAAAAACGCCGAGCGCGAAAAAGTCATCGACTTCACGGCCGCTTACTCGCCTTTCTTTCAGGCTGTCTTTGCGCCCAAGTCCATGAGCATCAAGAGCTTTGCCGATCTGGCGGGCAAAAGCATTGGCGTGACGCGCGGCGCGATTGAAGACCAGGAACTGACCAAACTCGCCCCGGCGGGCGCAGACATCAAACGCTTTGAAGACAACAACGCCACCGTGTCATCGTTCGTCGCAGGCCAGGTGCAACTGATTGCCACGGGTGCCTCAGTCGCCGGCAACATGATGGCCAAAAACCCGCAACTCGCTGCCGAGTACAAACTGCTGCTCAAGGACTCGCCCAACTTCATTGGCGTGGGCAAGGGCGAAGACAAGCTGCGCCTGAAGGTCAATGAAATCATCGCAACGGGCAAAAAGGCAGGCGACATTGACAAGATGGCCGTGAAATGGCTGGGTCGCCCTGCCGGTGATTTGCCACAGTAAATATTGCACACCCCCGTTGGGGCTCGCTTTGCGTAGCCCCCTCCCCCTTGCAGGGGGCGCCGCTGGTGGCCCGGCAAAGCCGGTTCCACGGCGGCCTTGGTAGAGATGCAGAAGAGACTGTCGTTATTTTTTAAAAGGAGTGAAGCCAGATGCGGGTTGAGTTGGACTTCATCGCGGTCTTGAGCCAGTGGCCCTTGCTCGCCAAGGGTGTGCTCTGGACGGTGGGCCTGACGGTCATCTCTGCGATGATGGGCGTGGTAGCGGGCGTGGCGTTTGCCTGGGTCCGATCGCACGGCGCACCCTGGCTGAAATGGATCGTAGGTACCTATGTGGAACTCATCCGCAACACGCCCTTCATCGTGCAGCTCTTCTTTGTATTCTTTGGCCTGCCCGCGGCGGGCGTCAAGCTCTCGCCCGAGGTTGCTTCCATCATCGCCATGGTGATCAACCTGAGCGCCTACGCGACAGAGATCATTCGTGCCGGGATTGACGCCACGCCCAAAGGGCAAATTGAGGCCGCGATGAGCCTGGCGCTGAACCGCATGCAGACCTTTGTGCGCGTGGTCTTGCCGCCCGCACTCCGAAAAGTATGGCCTTCACTCGTCAGCCAGATCATCATCGTGATGCTGGGCTCGGCGGTGTGCGGGCAGATTTCGACCGAAGAGCTGAGCTACGCCGCCAACCTGATTCAAAGCCGCAACTTTCGCGCCTTTGAGGCTTACATCCTGGCCACGCTGGTTTACCTGACGCTGGCTGTCGGGGTAAGACAACTGCTCAACTGGCTGGGTCCGCGTTTCCTTTTTGGCAGATAAATAAATATGCCCCCACACTTACTCACTACATGTAGTTCGCTGCCCCCCGAGGGGTCGCAGGCCTGCTTGGGGCAGCCCGGCGCGAGGCCTGACCATGGTTGAATTTTCCGTCTGGGACATTTTTCGCAACCTTTTGCTGGCCGCCCGCTGGACGGTGGTGCTGTCACTGATCGCCTTTGTCGGCGGCGGCATTGTTGGCCTGCTCTTGCTGGTGGCCCGGCTTTCCAAACTACGCGGCATGAACACGCTGGTCGGTGGCTATGTGCAGCTGTTTCAGGGCACGCCGCTGTTGATGCAGCTTTTTCTGGCTTACTTCGGCCTTGCGCTGTTTGGCATCAAAACCTCTGCCTGGGTTGCCGCGTCGGTCGCGCTCACGCTGTACACCAGCGCTTTTCTGACCGAAATCTGGCGCGGCTGTGTGGCGGCTATCCCCAAGGGGCAATGGGAGGCGGGCCAAAGCCTGGCGCTGAGTTTTCGCGAGCTGCTGCTGCATGTGGTCCTGCCGCAGGCCATCAAAATCGCCATTCCACCCACGGTCGGTTTTCTGGTGCAAGTGGTGAAGGGAACCGCTCTCGCCTCGGTGATTGGTTTTATCGAACTGACCAAGGCGGGCACCATGATTACCAACGCCACCTTCAAGCCCTTTGTGGTGTACAGCTGTGTGGCCCTTTTGTACTTTGCGCTGTGCTTCCCCATCAGCCTGTACGCCAAGACACTGGAGAGAAAAATCAATGCAAACCGCCAATAACACCGTTGAAGAAACAACCATTGAAGAAGCTGCCATCAATGTGGCGCCCGCTTCTGGCCGTGCCATTGTGCAAATCACGGCCCTGCGCAAATCGTATGGCACGAATGAAGTGCTCAAGGGTATTGACCTGCGAGTTTCGCAGGGCGAAGTAATCGCCATCATCGGCAAAAGCGGCTCGGGCAAGAGCACGCTGCTGCGCTGTATTAATGGTCTTGAAGTGTTTCAGCAAGGCGCGCTCACAGTAGATGGCAAGCCTTTGCTGCATGAAAGCGCCATGGCCATGCGCGAGTTGCGCCAACGCGTGGGAATGATCTTCCAGAGCTTCAATTTGTTTCCTCACCTCACCGTGGGCAAAAACATCATGCTGGCCCCGTCGCTGGTGAAAAAGAAAGACGGTGCCGCAGCCACCGAGCAGGCACGCAAACTGCTCCACCGCGTGGGCCTCGCAGAAAAATTTGATGCCATGCCCGATCAGCTCTCCGGTGGCCAACAGCAACGCGTGGCCATCGCACGGGCGCTGGCCATGGAACCCGGCGTGCTGCTGTGCGACGAAATCACCTCGGCGCTGGACCCGGAATTGGTCGGCGAAGTGCTGCGCGTGGTCGAAAGCCTGGCCGACGAAGACATGACGCTGCTGATGGTGACGCACGAAATGAACTTTGCCCGCAAGGTCTCAGACCGCGTGATCTTTATGCACCAGGGCCGCGTGCATGAGATGGGCCCGCCTGCGGAGGTGTTTGGCAACCCGCAGACGCCTGAACTCAAACAGTTTTTGTCGTCACTGCACGATTAGGCAAGGAGGCGGCAAGGAGGCAGGACTGCCACCCTGCAGCCCCTTAGCGCAGGTTGCCCGTGTGGCCCAAAGAAAAGCGGCCCGGCTGTGGCCACACGGTCAGGCCGTGCGGCTCGCGCCCCACCTTGATTTTTTCCACCGCGCCTGTGTCGGTATTGAAGCGGTAGGCCACGTTGTCGTAGCGCCCGCCCAGCCAGAGGTATTTGCCGTCGCCGCTGACGTTGCCCATGTCGGGGCTACCGCCGCCTGGAATGGTCCAGTTTTTGGTCACGGCGCGGCTGGCAAAGTCAATCACCGACACGCTGCCTTTGCCGCCCGGTGTGCCGCGAATCTTGTTGCTGCCGCGGTTGGCCACGTACAGGCTCTTGCCGTCGCGGCTGGGGTAAAGGCCGTGGGCACCCACCCCGGTAGGAATAAAGCCGATCTGCCTGAAGGTTTCGCCATCCACCACATGAACGCCATCGACCATCATGTCGGCCACAAAAAAGGTCTTGCCGTCTGGCGAGATGCGCACGTCTTGCGGCATGCCCGGCGTGGTGCAAATGTCGGACCCTGGCTTGCCGGGGTCGGCAATGTAGCGTGGTTTTTTGCCTGGCGCGGCAATGGCGGCCAGCGCATCCGGGCGGTCAAAGTAAGGGGAGAGCTTGATCGTACCCATCACGCTTCGGTTCACCAGGTCGATTTTTGTCATCGAACCGTTGAACTCACAGGTAAACAAGGCATATTTTCCGTCGATGGAAAAATCGGCATGGTTGATGCCTGCGCACTGGGGCGTGGGAATGGAAAACTTCATGACCATTGTGCGCGCATCGCGAAAGTCCAGCCGCTTGTAGGCCTCGGCCACCACAATGGCGTATTGCCCATCGGGCGACCAATACAGGTTGTAGGGGTCGTCCACGAGCACTGATTTGCCGGGCTTGCCTGTTTTAGGGTCAATCGGCGTCAGGCTGCCATCGGTGCGGCCCTCGGCATTGTTGGCCACCCACAGGGTGCGCAAGTCCCAGGCGGGCACCACGTGTTGCGGGTGGACGCCGACCTTGAAGGTGTCGATGACTTTCAGCGTGTTGGGATCAATGACCGACACCGTGTTGTCACTCCGGTTGGGCACATAGACCCGCTCCAGCGCGCCGCTCACCGCAGGACTCCAGCGGCCAGGCGCAATTTCGCTATAAAGATTGGTTTTGTCCAGGGCCGCGGGCATGCCGCTCACCATGTCGATAGGCCCACCGGGTTTGGCCGCTGGGCTAGCGGCTGCCGTGGCCGATGCCCCAGCCGTTGGTGCTACCGCCTTGGTGGCGGTTTGGGCAAGCGCCCACGACCCGGCCACCGCTAAACCTGCAGCAAGCAGCGCTGCCGCCACGCCATAATTTTTACGCATTTGCTTCAGCATGTTACTTTTCACTTTCAAAACGGGTCACTGGCCCAAGGCTCAAAAAAACAAAATCTAGCGCGGCAAGGCCACCGCTTTTTTAATGGCCTCAGTGGCAATTTTAACGACCGCGTCCACCCCCAGTTGCCCATTGGCCGCGCTGGACGCACGGGGGTCCCCGAGGGTGCCGCCACGCCAGCCCGCACGCGCCGCCTCGGCAAAGCGCTCCGGCTTGACCATTGTGCTGTCAATCGCCATCAGCAAAGAGGTATCGGCTGACCCGGCATGAGTGCCAATTTCAGCCTCGCTCAGGCCTTTGGCCTTGAGCGCCGCCACGTAGGCAGTTTGCGTGGCGCGGTAATACTCGCCAATGTAGTGCGCGCGTACCGGCGTTTTGGCCCAGTCCTTGTTCAGGCCCTGCGCCACGGCGGCCAGCGCGGCCTGGTAGTTGCCGCTGTCGCCCACCAGCACCACATCGCTGAAGCCGTGCTTCTTGAAGCTGCGCGCGGCCCCGCGCAAAATGCTTTTGAAGGCGTCCTCGGGCACAGAGAGGGTGCCAGCAAACTGCATGTGCTCGGTGGGCGGCTCCACCGAGCCTTCTGGGGTGTAAGACAGCACCGGGGCCACCAGCGCATTGCCCAGCGACACCGCAATCTTGCCGGCCAGCGCTTTGGCCCGCGTATTGTGCTTGCCCAACGCCATGTGGGGCCCGTTTTGCTCGGTGCCGCCCACCGGAATGATGAGGGTGGTTTTTCCGGCGCGTAGCGCAGCACTGACCTCCTGGGTGGTCAGGTCTTCAATAAACACACTGCCCTGTGCAGCGCTCATGGCCGGCAGGCAGGCCAGGCCTGCCAGACACAAGCAGGCCAGCGCCTTGCGCCCGTAACTTTTCACCATAAAACTCCCGCTGATTTTTGACAACAAACGCACACTGACCTGAGAGCGTAACGCAAGCGTGACCTCAGACGTGCCGCTTGACCGCTGCGGTCGGCTTTGCCTGCACAGGCAAGGCATCGGCCCGCTCATGCAACGCTTCAATGGTGTGGCAAAGCGCATCGGTGCCGTCGCAGCGGTCGCGCAAGGCCTTCAGGTCTTTTTCAAGGGTCCTCAACTCCGCCAGGCGCGCGCGCACATGGACCAGGTGCCCATCCAGCGATTCGCGTGCCGTGGCGCAGTCCGCCTTGCGGGTCAGGTCCAGCGCCAGCAGGGTACGCACCTCGTCCAGCGACATGTCCATGGCGCGGCACAGGCGGATGAAGCGCAGCCGGTGCACATCGCCATTGCTATAACAACGATAGCTGTTCTCGCTTCTTCCATGCGGGCTCAGGAGCTTTTCCTTTTCATAAAACCGTATGTTGGTGGCCGGCACGCCGCTCAGGGCGGCCGCCTCGCTGATGCGGTACGGTGCCGGGGTCGTGCTGTCAGTGCGCATGTCGCTACTCCTTTCAGTGGTCATGGCGATGATGGGCATCGGGGTAATGCGCATGGCTGTGGGTCATGGGCTCGTGGCGGTGGCGGTGCGAATGCGGCCCCTCAACCGCAGGTACATGCTCATGCGCATGGTGCTCATCATGCGAATGCAGGTGCTCGTGTTCCAGCGCCTCGTGCTGGTGCACATGCGCATGGTGTTCGGTCAGGTGCAGCCAGATTCCGAGGCCCATGAGGGCGGCGGCGGCCAGCAACTGCCAGGTGACGGGTTCGCCCAGAAAAATCACCGCACACAGCGCGCCGACAAATGGCGCGGTGGAGAAATAAGCGCCGGCGCGCGAAGCGCCAAGGTGCCGCAGGCCCACCACAAACAGCGCGAGGCTGACGCCATAAGCCAGCAAACCGACCAGCATGGCAACCGGCACCTTGGCCAGCCCGGGCAGCGCCGCACCGGCCAGAAAAGCCAGCAGCAGATTCGTGGCGCCGGCGGCCAGCCCCTTCACGCAGGCAATCCATGACGCATCGGCCAACGCGACCTTGCGCGTGAAGTTGTTGTCCAGCGCCCAGAACAGGCAAGCGAGCGTCACCGCGAGCGCGGGCCACAGCGAGGTCAGCGCCATTGCACCGGGCACATCCTCCTGCTGAGGCCAGCTCAACAACAAGGCGCCCGCCACGATGGCCGCCATGCCGAGGGCAATGCGCCTGTCGAAGTTCTCGCGAAACACCACCCAGGCCAGCAGCGCCGTCAGCACCGCTTCCGCATTGAGCAGCAAGGCCGCATGGCTGGCCGGCATCGCCGACAGGCCCCACATCAGCAGGACGGGAGCGATACCGCCGCCACACACTACCGCCGCGACCAGCCACCCTATTTCACCCGGATTGAGGCGGGGGGTAGCGGCCCGCCGCAGCCAGCGATACAGGCCCAGGCCCAAGCCAGACCCGAGATACAGCAGCCCGGCCAGCATCCACGGGCTGACCTGGTCCAGCAGCCACTTGGCCAGCGGTGTGCCTGCGCCAAACAGGAAAGCCGACGCCAGCGCCGCAACAATCCCCGGTTGCCAACGCGCAATTTGCATATTCAAGTTCCTGATCCCCTTAAACCAACCCTTAAACCATTCACTATCTTCGGTCACATTCGGCCACGTTCAGCCACATTCAAGCGGACAACACCGGGCCAACACCATCATTGGACACAGCTTGCAACAACGCCGTCCACTGCGCAGCCGCTTGTCCCCGGTAACGGCCGGGCCATTCAAACGCGAGGCTTGACCTTGAAGTGGGTTCAGGGTTTCCAATCTTGCCATCAACCCTGAATCTGGAGAAGCCCCCATGTCGGCCCATTGCTGCCACGATGACCACAACGCCGTCAACAGGGCCCACAGCCCGCGTTACAGAAAAATCCTCTGGATGGCACTCGCCATCAACCTGGCCATGTTCGGCGTGGAGGTAGGGGCGGGCCTGCGTTCCGGCTCGGTGTCGCTGCTGGCTGACGCAATTGATTTTTTTGGCGATGCGGCCAATTACGGCATCACACTGGCAGTGCTGTCCGCAGGCCTGCTCTGGCGCGCCCGCACCGCCCTGCTCAAGGGTGCCAGCATGCTGCTGTTTGGCGTGTTTGTGGTGGCCAGGGCGCTGTGGATGCTCACACAAGGTGGCACGCCCGAGGCGTTCACCATGGGCGCCATCGGCCTGCTTGCGCTGCTGGCCAACGGCGGCGTGGCCGCCATGCTGTACGCCTGGCGCGACGGCGACGCGAACATGCGCGGCGTCTGGCTCTGCACACGCAACGACGCCATCGGAAACATCGCGGTGATGCTGGCGGCGCTCGGCGTGTTCGGCACCGGCACGGCCTGGCCCGATCTGGCGGTGGCGACGGTGATGGCGGGCCTGGCCATCACCAGCGGCTGGGCGGTGCTGCGGCAGGGCCTTCAAGAGTTCAAAACCGCGACATCCTGACGCTACGTACTAATGTAAAGCTGCCTACTGAAGCTGCGTACTCAGGCTGCATTTTGAATCGGCCGGAACTTTTCACCACATCCCCTATCATTCAACGATGCGTTTTTTGCTCCTTGCCCTGATGATCGCCCTGCTGCCCCTGCGCGGATGGATGGGTGACGTGATGGCAACCGAAATGGCAGCCAGCCAGGGGCAGGCCCGTCAAATTGCCGCAAAAACCATGGCATCCCATGCCCACAGTGCGGGGGAAACCAATCATTTTCACCAGGAAATGACCGCACCGGAGGCCACGCAACCAGACGCGCAACTGGACACGCCATCTGCCTCGCCATCGAACCCTGACTGCCTTGACCATGCCACTGATGCAGCATCTCACGGACAGTGCGGGTCCTGCCCGGCCTGCCAGGCCTGTCATACGGTGGCGCTGTCTTTCGCCGCACTGACGCTGCGACCGGTCTTTCATCCCTTCACCCTGCCCGCTTCAGCGGCAGCGCAATTTGCCAGTGCCGAAGCCGCACTCGGCCAAAAACCACCCATTTCCTGATCTTCAGGCCCATAGTGGGCCTGTACTTGCAGCCGGCACGGTCTTCAGCATCCGTCCAGCCGGCCTAAGCGCGATGTCGCCGTCGCCTCAGCATGTCATTCAGGAGATTTTTGTGAGCATTCGTTTCATTTCAAACCCCGCCCCAGGGCTGGTCGCACTGCCCGTGCTGGCGCTGGCCTTGTGGACCAGCGCCGCCCATGGACAGGCCGCATCACCGGCGGCACCGGACGCACCTGCAACGGCCATGCCGGGCACCACGCCAGCCGCGTTTCGCTCGGCGCTGGAGGGCTACCAGCCTTACACCGACGAAAAAACCGTCAACTGGAAAGAGGCCAACGACACCACCGGCCGGATCGGTGGCTGGCGTGAGTACGCCAAAGAGGCGAGGCAGCCGCAGACGCCAGATGCGGCAGCCAAGCCCGATCCCCGCGCAGTGCCAGCCAAACCGTGACAGGAAAAAGCATGAAAACGATTTTTCGATTGAGCGCCCTGGCCGCGGCAAGCCTGGTGCTGGCAGGCTGCGCCTCGGTCAACGTTGATCAGGCCGTGCGTGACACCAATGACACGACCAACACCTTTACCCAAGGCAAGCTGGAGCTCAGTCGTACCGAGCAGCAGGGGAAAGCCAGAGCCAAGCTGAGCAGCGAGCTGCTGGCCAAGCCTTTAACGATGGACGAGGCTGTACAGCTCGCTTTGGCGAACAGCCCGGCCGTGCAGACCCTGTTGGCGCAAAGCTGGGCCGACATGGCTCAGGCCAACCAGGCCGGCCGCATTGCCAACCCCGTCTTCACGTTTGAGCGAATCCGCTTTGCTGACGAACTGGAACTGGGCCGGCTGCTGTCGTTTGGATTGCTGGATCTGCTGACCCTGCCCCGGCGCCAGGAGATTTCACGTGGCCAGGTCGCGCAGGCCAAGGTGCAGCTCAGCGCCAATGTGGTTGAGCAGGTGACCCAGGTACGCCAGACCTGGGTACGCGCCGTGGCCGCACAGCAGACCTTGCACTATGCAAACCAGGTCAACAACACCGCGCAGGTGAGCGCGGAACTGGCGCGGCGCATGCAGCAGGTGGGCAATTTCACCAAGCTGCAGCGGGCACGCCAGCAAAGCTTTTATGCCGATAGCGCGGCGCAGCTGGCATCCGCCCAGCATGCGGCTACGGCCGCCCGTGAAGAACTGACGCGCCAACTGGGTTTGACGGACGCGCAAGCCGCGCAACTCAAGCTGCCTGAGCGCCTGCCCGACTTGCCCAAAGAGCCGCGCCAAGCCGGTATGGTGAGCACCAACGCCACGCAGCAACGCCTGGACGTGCAGATGGCGCGCAACCAGCTCGAGATCGCCGGTAAATCACAAGGCTTGAACTTGATCGCCAGTCTGGTTGACGTGGAACTTGGCATACGCCGAGACACGGTGTTCGACAACGCGGCGGGTACCAGCACGCCGCGCAAGGGCTATGAGCTGGGCATTCGCCTGCCGATTTTTGACTGGGGCTCAGCCCAGCGTGACGCGATGAATGCGCAATCACTGGCCGCCGCCAACCGCTATGAAAGCACCGTGCGCAGCGCCTCGTCGCAGTTGCGCGAAAGCTACTCGGCCTACCGCACCGCCTACGACGTGGCCCGGCATTACCGCGACGAGATTGTGCCGCTGCGCAAGACCATGGCCGAAGAAAACGTGCTGCGCTACAACGGCATGCTGATCGGGGTGTTCGAGCTCCTGGCCGACACCCGCGAGCAGATCGCCAGCGTGACGGCGGCGATCAATGCTTACCAGCAGTTCTGGCTGGCCGATGCCGCGCTTGCCGCGTCCATGACCGGCAAGCCCACCACCTTGATGATGGCCGCACCCACTTCCGGCGGCGGCGAAACGGCCGGTCACTGATGGCCGCACAAACTGATGAATCGGAATTGACATGACAAACAGAAGAAATTTTCTGACAGGCGCTGGCGCACTGACTACGGCAGTCGCAGCCGCGGCAGTCAGCAGAGTTGCCATGGCGGCGCTGCCGGAGCCGGTCCTGCAGACAAAACCCGACACCATGCCGCCGCTGGTGCCCACTACCGGCCACCCCTACAACCCGGTCGTCACGCTCAATGGCTGGACGCTTCCCTGGCGCATGAACAACGGCGTCAAGGAGTTCCACCTGGTGGCCGAGCCGGTGGTGCGCGAAATGTCTCCGGGCTTCAAGGCCCATCTGTGGGGTTACAACGGCCAGTCGCCCGGCCCGACCATCGAGGTGGTGGAAGGCGACCGGGTGCGCATCTTTGTCACCAACAAACTGCCGGAGCACACCAGCGTGCACTGGCACGGGCAGCGCCTGCCCAACGGCATGGACGGCGTGTCGGGCCTGACCCAACCCGCCATTGCACCGGGCAAGACCTTTGTCTACGAATTCGTGGCCCGGCGCCCGGGCACCTTCATGTACCACCCGCATGCCGACGAGATGACGCAGATGGCCATGGGCATGATGGGCTTCTGGATCACCCACCCGAAGGCGAAGCACCCGCTGATTGACGAGGTGGACCGTGACTTTGTGTTCCTGCTCAACGCCTACGACATCGACCCGGGCGCCTACACACCCAAAATCATGACCATGCTCGACTTCAACCTGTGGAGCTGGAACAGCCGGGTCTTTCCGGGCATTGACCCGCTGGTGGTGCGCAAGAATGACAAGGTGCGCATCCGCATGGGTAACCTGACCATGACCAACCATCCCATCCATCTGCACGGGCATGAATTTGTCGTGACCGGCACCGATGGCGGCCCCACACCGAAAGCGGCGCGCTGGCATGAGGTGACGACCGACGTGGCCGTGGGCCAGATGCGGCAGATCGAGTTCCTGGCCGACGAGGAAGGGGACTGGGCCTTTCATTGCCACAAGAGCCACCACACCATGAATGCGATGGGCCACGACGTGCCCACGATGATTGGCGTGGACCACCGCCAGGTCGCACGGGACATCACCAACGTGATTCCCGACTACATGGTGATGGGCGAACGCGGCATGGCCGACATGGCCGAGATGGAAATGCCCCTGCCCGACAACACCGCGCCCATGATGACAGGCACGGGACCTTTCGGCTCTGTCGAGATGGGCGGCATGTTTTCAGTGCTGAAAGTGCGCAAGGACCAGAAGCCCGGTGACTACAAGGACCCAGGCTGGCACAAGCACCCGGCCGGTGAAGTCGCCTATGAATGGACGGGCTCTCTGCCTAACCCCGCACGTTTTGCCGCAGAGGGAGGAAAATCAATGCCCGTTCAGAACATGCCGATGAAAGAAGTCGAAGTCCAGGTCCGCAAGCCCATGGGCGCCATGAAACACTGACATACCAGACACTGACAAACCAGGCATCGATATGAAGCACGCATACATTTTTTTACCAATATCGTTGAAAAGGCATTCCATGAAATTACGTAACACCCTGCTCGCGCTGCCTTGCGCGTTGCTGTCCCTGTCGGCGCTGGCGGCGGGCAACCACAGCGGTTCCCACGCGGACGACGCGATCGGCAAGCCTGGCGTCGCATCTCGGGTGACACGCACGGTGGTCGTCGACATGACGGATGACATGCGCTTTCACACCTCGAAAATTCCCGTCACGCAGGGCGAGACGATCCGCTTCGTCGCCAGGAACCTTGGCAAGGTCAAGCACGAGTTGGTGCTGGGCTCGGAAAAAGACCTGAAGGAGCACTACGAAGTGATGAAAAAAAACCCGGAGATGGAGCACGAAGACGCCAACATGGTGACGGTCGCGCCAGGCAAAAGCGGCGAGATCATCTGGCAATTCACCCGGGCGGGCAAGGTCGACTTCGCCTGCCTGCAGCCCGGGCACTATGAGGCCGGCATGAAGGGGCTGGTGAATGTAGCCAACAGCAAGGTACTGATTAAAGAAAATGGTAAAGGAGATGGCCATGCAGACCATAAACATTGAGAACGTTTCCCGCCGGGCGGCGCTCCGGCTGCCGCTGGCTGCACTTGCGGCTGCGCTGCTCACGCAACCCCTGCACGCGCTGGCACGCAGCGGCCCGCCCCAGATCACGGTCTGGAAAGACCCGGACTGCGGCTGCTGCCAGGACTGGGTCAAGCACCTGGAAGCCGGTGGCTTTCAGGTGCAGGTGAACAGCGGCGGTAATACCGCAGCCAGAACCCGGCTCGGCGTGCCTGAAAAGCTGGGCTCCTGCCACACCGCGCTGGTGGGCGGCTATGCCATCGAGGGCCATGTGCCCGCCCGGGAAATCCACCGTCTGTTGAAAGAGCGTCCATCGGTCATCGGCCTTGCCGTGCCCGGCATGCCGGTCGGCTCACCGGGTATGGATGCACCGGTTTATGGCGGGCGCAAGGACCCGTATGACGTGCTCCTCATCAACCGCGATGGCAGCAGCCGTGTTTATCAAAGTTACCACCGCACCTGAAGGATCATTCGATGCAAAGCTTTAAACCCCTGATCACCGTTCTTCTGGCTGCTTGCGCCCTGAGCGCCTTTGCACAGGCCCCCTCATCGACGACCGAGGCCGAGGTCCGCAGGGTCGACAAGGATGCCGGCAAGATCACGCTCAAGCATGGCGAGATCAAAAACCTCGAGATGCCCGGCATGACCATGGTGTTTCAGGTCCAGGACCGCGCCCTGCTGGAGCAGGTAAAGGCTGGCGACAAGGTCAGCTTCACCGCGGACAAGATCAACGGGGCGTATACCGTGTTGTCCATTCAGGCCCTCAAGTAAGCGGTCTATTTATCTATCCATTGATCATTGCTCCTGCGGTTCAATCTCTCCGAATTGGAAATTGAACCTCCCGCAGCCCGGCGGACGTGTTGAAAAAGGGCAACCGATGCACTGCCCCATCTTCTGGAGACTGGAATGAGGAAACTTCTATTTTCGCGGCCCACACTGGTGCTGGCGGCGCTGTTCGCGGCGGTCACCCTGGCACCGGCGCACGCCGGCCCGCCACCGGCTACCCAGACAGAAGTGGTCAGCGCCCGGGTCGTCCAGGTCGACGCTGACCGCGGCATCGTGACGCTTCGGCACGAGCGCATCAAGAGCATCGACATGGGCGCCATGACCATGCCTTTCAAGGTGAAAGATCCGGCCATGCTGAAGCCGCTCAAAGCCGGCGACAAGATTCGCTTTTCAGTGGAGCTGCAAGATGACGAGCCGGTCATCACCCGGATCCGGGCGACGAAATGAAGAAGGGCATCCATGCGCTAGCGCGCCCTGCCCCGTCGACCCTGCGCTGAGGCGCGTCTGCCTGCGAATCCGCGCAAGTTCCGTCCGCGTTTACCTGGCCAGCCTGGCGGTCTGCGCAGTGGGCGGCTGGTTTGCCTTTGTGCAGCCTCTGCTGCAGGCGTTTTGAACGCCCTCCATGCTATGGTTCGCAACATGCCTAAAACCATACGCTACACGCTGCTATCGCTGCGCGATCTGGCCGTCTCCGCCGGCCCTTTCATTTTGCTGGCCGTCTCGCTGCTGGTGCTGGCCTACTGGTGGCTGGATCCGAATCCGCCCAAGCGGGTGGTTCTGGCCACAGGCCCTGCACAGAGCGCCTATGAAGAGTTTGGCAAGCGCTACGCACGCATTCTTGCGAAGGATGGCATCGAGGTCGTGTTGCTGCCCTCCGAAGGATCGGCCGCCAATTTGCAGCTGCTGCGCGAGGGCAAGGCCGACCTGGGATTCGTGCAGGGTGGCACGGGCGAAGCGGGCGTGGACAACGATGAAAAGCTGGAATCGCTGGGCAGCCTGTTCCTGGAACCGGTATGGCTGTTTTACCGGGAGGCCGCTGCACGCAAAGTCACGTCAGAGGCCAACGCAAGCATGGGGGCTACCGAGCGTAGCGCAGGGCCGCCCCAAGCAAGCTCAGCCCCCTCGGGGGGCAGCGCAGCACGCGAAGCGGCAAGCGTGGGGGCTACATTGAGCGCCTTGACGCAACTGCAAGGCTTGCGCGTCAACGTCGGCACCCCCGGCAGCGGTGTGCCTAACCTGATGAGCAAGCTGCTCGAAAGCAACCGCATTGACGGCAGCGCGCTGAAAATTTCCCGACTCGAACAAACCCCCGCCACCGTCGCCTTTCTCGGCGGCGAGCTCGACGCCATTGTGTTCGCGTCGGCCCCCGAGTCGCTCATGGTGCAGATGCTGCTGCAAACGCCCGGCGTCAAGCTCATGGACTTTGCGCAGAGTGAAGCCTACTCGCGACGCTTTGAGTTCCTGAGTCCTGCGGTGCTGCCGCGCGGCGTGGTGGATCTGGCCGCCAATATTCCACCGCAGGATGTCCGCCTGGTCGCGCCCACCACCACCTTGCTCACGCGGGCCGGCACGCATCCGGCGCTGCTGCAGCTGTTTGCGCTGGCCGGCAACGAGATCCATGGCAGTGCCGGCTGGTTCAAGCGGGCGCGCGAATACCCGAATGTGAAGAACAACGAATTGCCGGTGGCCAAAGAGGCCGAGCGCAGCATTCAGGCCGGTGCGCCGCTGCTGCAGCGCTACCTGCCCTTCTGGGTGGCCAACCTGGTCGAACGCATGTGGCTGGTCATGGGCATCATCATCGCGGTGCTGCTGCCGCTGTCGCGCATCGTGCCGCCGCTCTATGAGTTTCGGGTGCGTTCGCGCATTTTCAGATGGTATGGCCAGCTGCGAAACATCGAGAGCCGGGCCGGGCAGGCAGAGGCTACGGGCCCGCTGATTGACGAGCTCAACCAGATGGAAAGCCGCGCCGAAAAAATTGTCGTCCCGCTGTCCTACACCGACGAGCTCTATGCGCTGCGCAACAACATCCAGCTGGTGCGCCAGAAGCTGCAACAGCGGTAGCGCCACTGGCGACAGTAGCGGCCCGTCAAGCATCGCCCACCCCGGTGGCGGTACAGGAAAGCTTGACCGCCGGCGCTCCGGTAAACACGTGTGGAGCGCAGGCGCTCAAGCCGTTTTTCCTGGCTGTTCAGGCTTCAGGGCCTGCCAGCTTCCTCTTCCATCCTCTCCTGATGATTCAGGGGAAAGTGAAGTTGGTAGTGATCGTGGCGCCGGACGTCAACACGGGGAGCATGGCCGTCTTGTCCGAAAATCCGGTCAGGCTTGCCCGCAGCGTGTATTTGCCGGCAGCGCCCGCATCGGCCACAAATACCAGCGGGCCGGGTACTGCCACGTAGGGCGCCACTTGCGGCGCGTCGACGGGCAGCAGGTAGGAATAGTTGCCCAGGCCATCCACAAAACGCCCCGCCACTTCCACCGTGGTGCCGCCCGTCAGGATCTGTTGCGCACGCACCAGGGTGTCCAGCGGTGCAGTGCCGTTCACGGTACCGGTGGCGGAAACCGGTGGGTTGAGCGCGGTGCCGGCGGTATTGAGGGCCGTCACCGTGTCTGTCACCACAGGCACGCTGGTGACGACGGCCGTGGCGCGGCCCGATCCTGTGAGTACCAGCGTATAGCTGCCCGGGGCAACCGGTTGACCCCGACCTCAGGAAGTATCCTGTTCAGAAGGCAGAGGCTGTCGACAGATCAACCCGTCAGCGCAGGTGGTCGACTGATTTCCCTGACAGCCTGCCTTACAAATCCAGGGCCTTCCACCCGTCCAGCCCCAGCTTTTCCAGCGTCGCGATGTTCTGTTCAAAAATCGCATCAGCCTCGGGAAAGGCCGCCACCGCACGCGCCACACTCTCCTCGCGCAGCAGGTGCAGGATGGCGAACGGCGCGCGGTTGGTGTAGTTGCTGATGTCGTCGGGTTCGGTACCGTCAAACTGGAACTGCGGATGAAAGCTGGCCAGCTGGACCACGCCGTCAAGGCCGTGCTCGTCCACCACGCCTTCGGCGATTTCCAGGAAATCGTTGAAGTCCAGGAAGTCTTCGAACAGCGTGGGGTGAATCAGCAGCGTGGTATCGACCTCTTCGGCCGGCGTGGCCACCAGCAGGTCCAGCTCGCGGTCCAGCTCTTCGAGCAGGTCGTCCGCATGCCGGGCATGGCTCACCACCAGGCGCACCTGGTTCTTCACGTACACCGCCTTGGCAAACGGGCACAGGTTAAGCCCGATCACGGCTTTTTCGAGCCAGTGACGGGTTTGAGTCAGGACTTCGTCGTCGGTCATACCTATCTCCAGGGAGCTACACGCAGTGAGCGATCGTGGGGATTCTTCACCCCAGCAGGGGCCGCGGAACCGGCTTAGCCGGGCCGCAGGCGCAGCGGCCCCCCCGGGGGGCAGCGCATTACACGAAGTGAAAAGCGTGGGGGCTCAATGCAATGCCTTAAAGCGCACGCGCTTGGGCTTGGCACCCTCTTCACCCAGGCGTTTTTTCTTGTCGGCTTCGTATTCCTGGTAGTTGCCGTTGAAGAAGGTCCACTGGCTGTCGCCTTCGGCGGCCAGGATGTGCGTGGCAATGCGGTCGAGGAACCAGCGGTCGTGGCTGATGACCATGACGGAGCCGGCGAATTCGAGCAGTGCGTCTTCGAGCGCGCGCAGGGTTTCCACGTCGAGGTCATTGGACGGTTCGTCAAGCATCAACACGTTGCCGCCGGCGATCAGTGTCTTGGCCAGGTGCAGGCGCCCGCGCTCACCGCCCGACAGCATGCCGACGCGTTTTTGCTGGTCGGCGCCGTTGAAGTTGAAGCGTCCCGCATACGCGCGGCTGGGCATGGTGAATTTGCCGACGGTGAGCAGGTCAAGGCCGCCCGAGATATCTTCCCAGACGGTTTTTTCGTTGGCCAGGTCATCACGGTGCTGGTCCACAAAAGCCATGCGCGCTGTCTTGCCGATCGCCACTTCGCCGCTGTCCGGCTGCTCTTTGCCGGCAATCAGCTTGAACAACGTGGACTTGCCCGCACCGTTGGGGCCGATGATGCCGACGATGGCGCCGGCCGGCACCTTGAAGCTCAGGTTGTCGATCAACAGGCGGTCGCCGAAGGACTTGCTGACGCCCTTGAACTCAATGACCTCATTGCCCAGACGCTCGGCCACCGGGATGAAAATCTCGTTGGTCTCCACGCGTTTCTGGTATTCAAAATCAGACAGCTCTTCAAAACGTGCCAGACGCGACTTGCTCTTGGCCTGGCGCGCTTTCGGGTTCTGGCGTGACCACTCCAGTTCCTTTTTCAGCGCCTTGGCGCGGGCCTCTTCACCCTTTTGCTCCTGGGCCAGCCGTTCACCTTTCTGGTCGAGCCAGCTGCTGTAGTTGCCTTTCCAGGGAATGCCGTGGCCGCGGTCCAGTTCCAGAATCCATTCGGCCGCGTTGTCCAGGAAGTAACGATCATGGGTGATGGCCACCACGGTGCCCGAATAGCGCTGCAGAAACTGCTCCAGCCAGTCCACCGATTCGGCGTCCAGGTGGTTGGTCGGCTCGTCCAGCAGCAGCATGTCGGGCTTGGACAGCAGCAGGCTGCACAAGGCCACGCGGCGTTTTTCACCACCCGACAGAACACTGATCTGGGCGTCCCAGGGCGGCAGGCGCAGCGCGTCGGCGGCAATCTCGAGCTGGTGCTCGGAATCTGTACCCGAGGTGGCGATGATGGCTTCCAGGCGAGCCTGCTCGGCGGCCAGGGCATCAAAGTCGGCATCGGGCTCGCCGTAGGCCGTGTACACCGCTTCGAGCTGGGCCTTGGCGGCAAATACCGCACCCATGCCGGCCTCGACACTCTCGCGCACCGTGTGCCCGGGGTCGAGCTTGGGCTCCTGCGGCAGATAGCCAATGTTCAGCCCCGGCATCGGGGTGGCTTCGCCTTCGATCTCGGTGTCCAGGCCGGCCATGATCTTGAGCAGCGTGGACTTGCCGGAGCCGTTGGTGCCCAGCACGCCAATCTTGGCGCCTGGGAAAAAGCTGAGCGACACCTCTTTGAGAATTTGGCGCTTGGGCGGCACGATTTTGCCGACCTTGTTCATGGTAAATACGTACTGGGCCATCAGGATCAACTTTGGTAAAAATGAAAAACAATGCAAAAAAACGGGCTGCACGCGGCCTGTAACCGCTATTTTTACAGGCTTTTTGCAGGGTCATCTGCAGGCTAAAACCACGCGCTGCGCCTCTGGGGCAACGCCTTTTGGCAAGGCGTGTTTTTTGCGTGAACCCTCCGATTATCGTTCCGTGCGACAATACGCGGGTTGCTGGCTCCAGTTGCCTGCAACATTTGGGCACATCCCGGGTATTACTTTCAGTACTTACTTACGATGTTTTTTGGCCCGATTTTCTGATCCCATCTGCCTTTGACTGGCGGGTTGCTTTCAAACAAGGCGCCCAACAGGCCGATCTATAGCACCCCAGCGGTGCAACACCATGACATTTGAAGAATTGAAATTGGCCCCGGCCATTCTTAAAGCCGTGCTTGAGCAAGGTTATGACACCCCCACGCCCATCCAGGCCCAGGCGATTCCCGCCGTGCTGGCCGGCGGCGACCTGCTCGGCGGCGCCCAGACGGGTACCGGCAAGACTGCCGCGTTCACCCTGCCCTTGCTGCAGCGCCTGTCTACCGAACCCCGGTTGACCAACCGGCGCGGCGTCAACGCCGTGCGCGCCCTCATCATGACGCCGACCCGCGAGCTGGCCGCGCAGGTCGAAGAAAGCGTACGCACCTACGGCAAGTATCTGGAACTCACCTCCATGGTGATGTTCGGCGGTGTCGGCATGGGGGCCCAAATCGACAAACTGCGCCGCGGCGTGGACATCCTGGTGGCCACCCCCGGCCGCCTGCTCGACCATGCAAGCCAGGGCACGCTGGACCTGAGCCAGGTACAGATCCTGGTGCTCGACGAAGCCGACCGCATGCTCGACATGGGCTTCATCCACGACATCAAGAAGGTGCTGGCGCTGGTGCCCAAGCACAAGCAGTCGCTGCTGTTCAGCGCCACCTTCAGCGACGAGATCCGCGAACTGGCCAATGGCCTGCTGCGTGACCCCCTGCACATTCAGGTGACGCCGCGCAACACCACCGTGCAGCGCATCACGCAGACAATCCATCCGGTGAGCCGCAGCAAAAAGAAGGCGCTGCTGACCCACATCATCAACGAGCACAACTGGAGCCAGGTGCTGGTGTTCACCCGCACCAAGTTTGGCGCCAACAATGTGGCCGAGCACCTGACCAAAAACGGCATCGAAGCCATGGCCCTGCACGGCAACAAGAGCCAGACCGCCCGCACCCAGGCGCTGCAGGGTTTCAAGGACGGCACGATTCGCGCGCTGGTCGCCACGGACATCGCAGCCCGCGGCATTGACATCGACGAGCTGCCGCACGTGGTGAACTACGAGATCCCCAACGTCAGTGAAGACTATGTGCACCGCATCGGCCGCACCGGCCGCGCCGGCAATAGCGGCGAGGCGGTGAGCCTGGTGTGTCTGGACGAAGAAGGCTTCATGCAGGACATTGAGCGCTTTACCAAGCAGAACATTGAAAAAGTGCTGGTGCCAGGTTTTGAAGCCGAGCCCGGCGAAAGAGCCGAGCCGCTGGCCATGGGTCGCCAGACCATCTGGGGCGGCCTCGGCAAGCCCCCGAGCCGCGAAGTGATGCAGGCTGCCGCCAAGGCAGCACGCAGCGAAATGATGCAGCGCATTCGTGACACCAAAGGCTCCCAGCCTGCGCGTGGCGCGAATGGCGGTGGTAACGGCAGCGGTAATGGCGGCGGCAACGGCCGCGGACGTGGCCCCGCCGGTGGCGGCAATGGCAGTGGCAATGGCAGTGGGCGCGGCCCGCGCACCCCCAACCCAGGCCAGCCTCGCCAGAATTCGGGTTATTCGCAAGGCGGTCAGCCTGCCCAGCCGAGACATGCGCAGGCGCGTCAGCGCGACGAGCAACCCCGTGCGCCGAGGAATGACTCACGCAGCGAGCCCCGCAATGACTTTGACAACCATCAGCCCGCCAGCCACGCCTCTTCCGGGTTCCCATCATCCGGCCAACCCACCGGCAACCGCAACAACTTCCGGGGCAACCGCTCCGGCGGTGGCGGCGGCTCGGGTGGCGCTGGTGGCCGGGGCAACGGGCCTCGTCGGCCAGGCGGTCCTGGCTCGTTTACTGGCCGATAAGGCCTACTCGACGGTCTACGCGGTGGGCCGTCGCGCACCAGCCCGGCAGCACGCCCGGCTGGTGGTGCAGGTGACGGATTCGTTCCACGGATTTACCGCACCGGCGGCCGATGACATCTTCATCGCGCTGGGCACCACGATCAAGGTGGCGGGCAGCCGCGAGGCTTTTCGCCTCGTTGATTTTGATGCGGTGGTGGTAGTGGCACGCGCGGCTCGCGCCGCCGGCGCCACCCGCCTGGGTGTCGTCAGCGCCATGGGTGCTGATAGCCAGTCGCCGGTTTTCTACAACCGCGTCAAAGGCGAAATGGAAGATGCCGTTAAGGGCTTGGGGTTTGAGACCGTGGTGATCGCGCGTCCCTCCCTGCTCGCAGGCGACCGCGCCTCGCTGAGGCAGGCGCAACGCCCCGGTGAAAAATGGGCGCTGGCCGCCATGGCTTTGTTCAAATTATTGATCCCGAACAACTACCGGGCCATCCCGGCGGACGATGTGGCCGCCGCCCTGATCACCGCTGTACAGCTTGGCCGGCCCGGCCCTCGCGTGCTGCTTTCAGGCGAAATGCGGTCGCACTGAGTTTTCCCGGGCCTCCAGTGTGGTGCTGCACGCTATCCCGTACATAAAACCGCGTCTTTTTACCCATGTCGGCGTTGCAAATCCGCGCAATAGCGGAACTATTGCTATGGTTTGCGCCTTGCCCTGAACAAAAATCCATCGGTTTTATTTGTACCGTCAAGCATGCAACACCACACTAGTGGACTGTAACGATTGAATCGGGAGTAATGCGCCGTGACAGATCGCAGTATTTCCACTTTACGGGTTTGGGTTGCTCGTTGTACTGACGGATGTAGCGCATGAGCTTTCTCTTGAGATCAGGCAAGGACGTAAACACGCCACGGGCGATGACATCGCGCTCGATCTTGGCAAACCACAACTCCACTTGGTTGAGCCAGGACGAGTACGTCGGGGTGAAATGCATATGAACGTTGCTGTGAGTGGCCAGGAACTCGTCAACATGCTTTGTCTTGTGGGCCGAGAGGTTGTCCGCGATGACGTGGATCTCTTTGCCCTTGGGCTGATTGGCCACGATGTCGGTGAGAAACGCCACGAACTCGGCCGAGGTGTGCCGAGCTGCGGTCTTGCCCATCACCTCGCCGGTCTTGGTGTTGAAGGCGGCGTACAGCGAGAGCGTGCCGTGCCGGAAATACTCAAAGCCGTGCCGCTCGGCGCGCCCCGGTGACAGCGGCAGCACCGGGTCCAGGCGATCCAGCGCCTGAATCGCGGTCTTCTCATCGACACTGAACACCACGGCGTTCTGAGGCGGGTTCAGGTACAGCCCGATGACATCAGCCGCCTTGCTCTCGAAGTCCGGATCGTTGGAGGTGAGATAGCCTTCGAGCAGATGCGGCTTGATGCCGTGCTTGGCCCAGATTCTGGCCACCGTCATGTGCGAGATGTCGCCGCCCAGTTCGGCCGCCAACTTGCGCGAAGACCAGTGCGTGGAGCCGTCAGCAGGCTTGTGTTTGGTGGTGCGCGCCAGCACCCGCGCTTCCATGTGATCGGTCACCTTGTAGCGCTCGCGCCCGGCATGACGAGCGAACAGGCCGGCCAGGCGATCACTTTCAAAGCGCTTGCTCCAGCGATCGATGTAGCTGTCGCTGCAATCCAGCTTGGTGCGAATCTCCGCCCAAGTGAGCCCATCGGCCAGCAGCAGGATCAATCGGGCGTGGCGCGCCGAATCGGCTCGGGCGTTCCTCGCTGCAGCTTGCTGTTGAAGTTCCATGCGTTCGCTTTTGGTCAGTTTCATCGCAACCTCCATGGCCACAATGATACTTCCGTTTTAAACGTTACAGTCCACTAG